>JAEOUG010000190.1 GCA_016839445.1 Candidatus Thorarchaeota archaeon | reverse complement strand
GGATCTGACGAAGTTCACCCGGGGCATGCCGGAGTTCCTCTACTACTGTATTTCATCAGGAGTCCATATCAAGACTGAAGATGCGGACAGCGGCGCCGTGAGCGACCTTCGGAGCAACATACGCAGCTACCTCAACAGGGTCGGAGAAAGGCTCGGTTCAATTGATAAAGACCTCAGGGACATCGTTGAGAAGGGCGTAGTGCTCAGGGTCTTCAACCATCGTATGTTGTCCGGCCTCTTGGGTGCGGAGATCTCAGACAAGACATGGACCACGTTAATACAGCTCCCGTTCGTGGAGGAAGCTGGAGAGCGAACCTACAAGTTCCGAGACTTCTACAGGAACACCCAGCTTTCTTGGTTGGAAGAGACCGCCGGCGACAAGATCAGGGACCTTCATTGGCGGGCATCACGTCTGATAACATCAGAACTTGAGATGCATATGAGGTACGACGACGAAACGAAGAACCTCACCGTCAGAAAAGAGCTAGCCATAGACGGGCTTGGCCATATGGCCAAATGCGGCTTCCCCGAGATATTCGAGTTTGCTCTTAGGAGAATCGCGGAGGCGATGGTGCTTGCAGATGTGGAGTGGGGAAAACGGATCCTCGAGAAGACAAGACAATACGGTGAACTCACGGAGGAGAATCTCGAGAGTATCAGCCTGTTCCAGATGGGCATCGACGCGATAGCGAGCTACGAGTTCTCCAAGATACGGGCGCCCATGCGCAATCTCGTGGAAACACCTGGACTTGTTCAAGATGTCGTTTGCACGCTTAGACGTGCGCTTTCTACTCTCGCCATGCAGGCAGGCGAGTACGATGAGGCTAGAGAGCACCTAGACTTCCTGCGGAGCAAGTATGAAGACGATTCTGCAACGATCATGAAGTACATCGACCTCGCACTCAGGACCTGTGATGATTCAAGCCTAGACACTGAGTGTGAGAATCTGCTGAAGAACAAGGAACCAAGAGGGAGTGACCTCCTTGAGCTTTCGCAGCTTTATGGAAGAAGAGCCAGATGGGAAGACGCTTTGCAGGTCCTGCACAAGCTCAGAGAACGCTTCCCAGACCATGACGCATCCATCATCGATGCCTGCGCAGACATACTGAGATACAGGATGGGGAACACTTCGGGAGCAGAAACGCTGATTCGTGGAGCGATTGCAGACGAGCCGGATAGCGTTGAACTTCGCTTCGTCCTGTGTGCTTTCCTGGAAAGCGAACGCCGATGGAGTGAAGTCGCAGAGAACCTACAGAAGGTTGTCGACATGGGAACAGAGGAACGCTCCGCCGCAGCCGACAGGAGAGCGTACATCCTTGACGTCCACCTTGGTAAAAGTGATGAGGCACTGACGTATCTCAAAGAGATACATGAGAAGGACCCGTCTGATTGGAGAATAGTTGTTGGCATAGCTAGACACCATGGGCGCCATTTTGAATGGGAAGAGGGTATTGAGGCTCTGAAGGACTTCGCCAAGGCAAATCCGGAGGCCGAGACTGCCGTCGTTGTCGAACTCGCAGGCATGCTTCTCCAGAAGAAAGATGACGCTGAAGGGGCATTGTCGGTCATTGAGGAATTCTGCGCGGACAGGACACTTTCGTGGGAAATCTGGGCAACGAAGTCTTCTGCCCTTGAACGTCTGGAGCGGTGGGATGAGGCGGTCATCGCTCACAAGACAGTCGGACGAATCTACCCTGAGAATCTTACTGCCTCCCTAGAACATATCAGCCAAATCCTCCTTGATGCCAAGAGACGTCCGGATCTTGCAGTGGATGCGTTCCATGATGCAATTGCACACTCAGAGGAGCACTGCAAGATACGAGTTCAACTAGTGCGTCTTCTTGAGAGGATCTGTGACCTTGGCGCAGCTACAGTCCTATACCAGCAGATTCAGGCGCAGTGTCCGGACTTGGCAGGTCAAGCCCAGGCGAGACTGAAGGAGATTAAGGAAGGAACTGAGGCCTTGAGGGAAACCCTCGAGGAGATTGAGAGAACACGACTCAAGAGCATCAACATCAAGATTAGACGTGCTCGTGTCTGCGTATTCCAAGGGAGGTGGGATGAGGCCGCCAGTATCTACAAGGATGCCGCGTTTGCAGAAGGCGAGGATTTCGACGACTACTGGATTGAGTACGTCACCGCATTGCGGAAAGGGAAACACTCACCCGAAGAGGCGATCAATGAACTCCGTTTTGCGATGGATAGATGGCCGGGCAGAGCCACCTTCAGGCTGCATCTGGCAGGACTGCTCGCGGCGGAGAAGAGACCCGGTGAGGCCCTTGAGGTCGCAGAGGCCGTGCCGGAGTTTGAGGATGGCATCCAGAGAGCGAAGATACATCTGCTGATGGTCATCCATGACAGAATGATGGGGGACAGAAGCAAGGCACGTAGCATAATCGATGAGGCGCTCAGAAGAAGACCGAACAACGAGAAGCTCTATTCAACAAAGATAGGTGCCCTAACCCACTGGGGAGAATTCGACGAGGCGCTGGCAACCCTTGATGAGGCGGAGAAGCAGTTCCCTGATGGCTTTGCATCCATAACGAAGTCCAGGAAGGAGGTGTTACTTAGGGCAGGTCGATTTGCCGAAGCAATTGGGCCAATACGAGAGTCGCTTCGGAGGTGGCCTGAGGACCGAGCACTCCATCTTCATCTTGCCCAGTTGTCAGAGTATCTGGGCCTCTGGGACGATGCCATGGAGGCACTTGACGAGGTCAGGAAGAGGTTCTGGATAGAGGTGGCTCAGGCATGCCGACTTCAGGCCAGAATTGCGTATGAGGAGTTCCGAGACCCGGACAGGGCGGAAGAAATCCTCCTGTCGGGTCTGCAACGCTTCCCTGGAAATCCGGAGATGATCTTGGAGCTCTCTGAGATTCGTTCCAGAGAGAAAAGAACAGAAGATGCTCTTCGAATACTGGATGATTTGGTGGTCATCACTCCTGGTGAGTACGTGGCAGCTGCCATGTGGAGGCTATCAGCCCTACATGTTGCGAAGAAGCAGAAAGAGATTGAAGACGAGATGGGCGCTTTGCTGAGTTATGCCAAAGAAAGGCGACGATGTGTTGACGACTCACACCTTGCCTACGCGATCCACAGAATCAACTGCCTGCCACGCGATTTCGATATGGCGACGCAGTTCAGGTCGCTTCTCCCACCGAGCCCATCCTTTGACCTTGAAGATTCCTTCTTCCTCCTACTCCACACAGGGATGTCGCGTGATAGACAAGCTTTCGTTAAGGAATTCGATGAACTGGAGGAAAGAACGAGACAGGTAGGAGGCCGCTCGGACTCAACAGAGGATAGTCTAGTGGCGGCATGGGTAGCCATCATCAAAGGCAAATTCGAGGATGCCCTTCAGCATATCGCGTACACTTACGAACTCAGCTGGTCCAAGAATGGAATGCGATGTGACCTCGCCAGAGCAGCAGTCGCGTTCCTGATAGGCGAAGACGAGGCCTGCCAGCAGATAATCGACCAGATGAAGCATCGACTCTACTACCGAGTAATGTACGAGGAGATACTGGTCGTATTGGAAATCTACTCTTGGTTCAACGATGTAGACATCGATCTGGGCGGATTTAGGACCCGTTTGGAATCCTAGATGATGGGCCCAACATGAATCACACTGGCAGTTCCGTCACTCCCTGCTGGAGGGGGGCCGCAGGTGTTCAGGAACGACTTGGGTTGACCTGAGTCGCCTTCCCCCGAAGTAAACGGCACGCTAATTAGAAAGCTTAGCTACCGTACCGCTGATTGGGTGAGAGGAGAGAACACAGTGTCGGATATTCTAGAGAGAGTCAGAGCGTCCCTTCCACAGGTGTCTGGCGAGGTGGCCCTAGGTGGTCTTGAACAAGATGTAGAGGTGATCAGGGACAAGCAAGGCGTGCCCCACATCTACGCAAAGAATCACGGGGATCTCTTCATGGCACAGGGCTTTGTCATGGCACAGGACAGGCTCTGGCAGATGGAACTGATCAGGAGGAGTACCAACGGCACGCTCTCAGAGGTGTTTGGAGAATCCACACTGGGGTCAGATGTGTTCTACAGAAACCTTGGCTTCAACAGACTTGCAGAGAAGGTTCCAGCGCAGGCAGGAGGCAGAAACAGCGAAGACCACATTGCTATGTTGGATGCCTACAACGCAGGAATAAACGAGTACATCTCTCTCAACCTCGAGCGCCTCCCCATAGGCTTCCAATTGCTCCAGTTCAAGCCTGAGAACTTCACGACTCGGGACGCTCTTCTGAGTGTTCTAGCAGTCGCCTTTGGTCTGACTGACACCAACTTCTACAAGCTCCTCAGACTTGACCTCATCGAGAAACTGGGACACAAGGCCGCCCGGTCGCTTTACCCCGTGGACGGAACACCATCCTATGCAGGTCAGACAGAGTACGACTACCTAGCTCATCATGAGGGTACCGCGGGCAGCAACAACTGGGTCGTGTCAGGAAGGAAATCGGTCAGTGGGAAACCACTTCTTGCGAACGATCCTCATCTGATGGTCACCATCCCCGGCTTGTGGTATCAGAACCACCTGAGCGCGCCAGATCTCAGTGTCGCCGGGTTCAGTCTTCCAGGACTGCCGGGTGTCATCATAGGTCACAACGAGCACATAGGGTGGGGGTGCACCAACTCGTGCGCAGATGTGCAAGACCTGTACATTGAGAGAATCAACCCTGAGAATCCGGCGCAATACAGGTATGGCGAGAGATGGGTGGATTTTGAGGTCCTCAAGGAGACCATTGAGGTCAAAGGAGGGGACCCTCTGGAGAAGGAGTACCTGTGGTCAAAGCACGGGCCGATTCTGGAATCCCTATTCATAGGAGGGCTTGGCGGGATCAGCTACCTCCCAATAGCTAGGAAATACGGAATTGCCTACAAAAGCATCGAGAACGAGCTTGATGTCTCTGAGCTCTTCGCCGCAATCCTTCTGCTCAACAAGGCAAGAAACTGGAACGACTTCAAAGAGGCGGTGAAACACTGGACTATCGCCAGTCAGAATATTGTCTATGCTGACGTTGATGGCAACATCGGATACTACATGTCAGGAAAGGTCCCAATCAGAAAGAGAGGGGAGGGGGTAGTTCCGGTTCCTGGATGGACTGACGAGTATGAGTGGGCAGGCTTCATCCCCTTCGATGAGATGCCACAGTCGTTCAACCCCGGGGCGGAGTTCATCGTCACAGCAAACAACAGAGTCGTTGCTCCAGACTACCCCTACTTGATTTCACATCATTACGTTGATCCTTCCAGAGCAGAACGCATCACAGAGCTTCTTCAAGAAACGCCGAAGCTGGGAGTGGAGGACTTCAAGCGAAACCAGCAGGACGTGTTCTCCCGACGGGCGAAGGACATCTGTGAGTACTTGGTCAAAGTCACACCGGCAAACGAGCAGCAGAGAGAGGCAATCGAGATTCTGAAGAACTGGGACCATCAACTGCGTGCAGAGAGCAGTGCCGCCCTGATCTATCAGGTCTGGACTAGGAAGTTCCTCGAGGTGCTCCTCCATGACAGACTGGGCCACACCCTCTATGTACAGTTCATGATTGCAGGTCAGGACATCCTGCATCTCCTCAAGCACCCGTCTGCTTGGCCTTCTTCAGAAGAGAGCGAACTCAGCACCAAGTTTCGCGAGAGTATGCTCAGAGACAGCCTGCAGCTGGCCGTCGACGAAATCACGGCCAAGCACGGAAATGACCTGGGTAGTTGGAGATGGGGTTCAGAACATCACATCACCTTTCGCCATCCGCTGTCAGCCCTTCACCCAGACCTGAAGATGCTTAATCGTGGACCGTTTGAGTTGCCCGGCGATAACTTCACGGTGAATGCACTCTGGAGGATGTCGCTAGATAGCTTCAGATGCGTGGGCGGTGCCTCATTCAGGATGATTCTAGACTTCAATGACCTGGGGAAGTCTGTAGCCATTGCGCCACCGGGACAGTCAGGACATCCTATGAGTGAGCACTACTCCGACAGAATAGACCCATGGGTGAAAGGGGAGTATCACCAGATGCTCTTCGCGCGCGGGGATGTCGAGAGGGAGAAGAAGACGACCCTCGTTCTCCGCTGCAAATGAGATTGACTCTCGAAACGTGGATAGATCTGGTCTTAGTGCCTCTTCTTCAGGACGAGCAGCACAACCACCACAACCACTCCGGCAGCACCCACCCCAAGAATCAGGGGCAGCCCGGGGAGTCCGTTTCCTGGCCCTCCTGATGTCCCTCCGGTCGTCTGGGTCGTGGTGGCAACGGTCCGTGTGTGAAGCGGGTCGGCGATTGGGAAGTGGTCAACAGAGCCTGCTGAGCCGATGATGTTGTAGACCCCGGTGCCATTGTAGTCATCCCATTGGTTCCCGATGCTGACGCCATCATCCCACGAGTTCGCGGTGCCATTGTCCTTCGCGTTGGCCTCGTTGTTGTACCATAGAGAGTTGCCGTAGAGCAGGAATCCGGAGCAGCCCTCATCAAGATGAATCCCGTAGCGATGATTGTCGTGGATCAGGTTGTCGATGATGATGCCATCTGTTGAACTCCATTGGAACAGGATGCCGGTCTCCAGTTGATAGATCTCGTTCCCAGTGATGTTGGTCCCGTGTGAGTCCGAGAAGACGATACCGTAATTGTGAATGTTGACCTGGCCAATGATGTCGTTGTCAACTATCGTGCAACCCGTGTCATCAGTGCCATAGACACCGCCCACGTGGAACTCATTCCCAGCGATGGTTGTGTTCTCAGTCTCGTACAGCTCAATGCCGTTACCAATGGTTGAGCCAGTCAGTGAGCAATTGATGGTATCAAGGAATCTCACACCCGTATTGTACGACTCGGTGACGCTGCAGGCAGTGACCTCGGTGTCGATGCAGCCCTGGAGTTCTGCCAGGCAGACCGCCGTGTAGGTAGCGTCGATGTTTTGGACCAGACAGCCATTGCAGAGAGCCAGAGAGACCCCCACAGCCCTGTCATCGAAGTGGCCGTTCTCAACCGTGCAGTCTGTGGCATTGAACAGGAAGAGCTGGCCGTAGGGCGTGGCATCGATCGTCGCCGAGACCTGGTCCTTCAGCAAGGCAAGGGGCTTTGTCTCCACGGTGTTCCCGTCGAATGTGTGCGTCAGAAAGTGGTCGTTCAGAGAGCCCCGGAGCCACAGGCCCACCTGCTCAAACTCGTTCCCCACCAGGCTGCAGTTCACGGAGTCCTCCAGCTCCATGCCGTAGAACTCGTCTGACAGGGTGTTGTTCGCGAAGAGCACATCAGTGACTGTGTCCGCAACGATGCCTCTGTTGATGATGTTCGTGATGGTGTTGCCGACGACCTCACACCCCTCGGACTCGACGAGGCGTATGCCCTCGTATGCTATGGCGTCTATCTCATTTGATGCGATGATGTTGTTGTCGGAAGAATGGAGAACGATGCCAAACAGCAGGCCAGTGAACTCGCAGTCCTCGATGATGCCGTAGTGGGCGGTGTCAAGGGACACACCTATGCCCTGACCGGCCGACGTGTTGTAGCTGAAGTAGCACCCGAGAATCTTGAAATGCACATCCGTGGACGAGATGCTGATACAGTCGTCATCGCTCGTGATGCTCAGGCCCTCTATCAGGTACGGCGTGGTCTCGCTCCCGTCCCCGGGCCATGCCTGGTCGATGAAGTCCTGATTGGACTC
>JAEOUG010000189.1 GCA_016839445.1 Candidatus Thorarchaeota archaeon | reverse complement strand
GTCGTCTTGTAGTCACGCTCGAAGACTCCTGTGACGTAGCGATTGACCAGAGTTGTCTTTCCGACCGCACCCTCTCCGATCACCATGGTCTTGAAGAGGTATGAGTATGAGTCGGGCGCCACGCCTGGTTTGGGTGCCTTCGGCGACCGGGTTCGGATCTCGTACACAAGGTCGCTCTCGGTGTCGGACACTGCGGCTGCTATCTTGGTCTCAGCCGGTGTTGGTTCGGCAATCAGCTTCTCCACATCGTCAATCTCTGTCATGGCTGCAGAGGCTTCCTCTGCCCCGAAGAGCTGGTCGAGTAGCTGCTCAGCAGCCTTCAAAGAGTCGCTTGCATCCTCCGACATCGTGGCCTGAAGGATTGAGGCGGCCTTCTCGCGCTGCTCCTCGGAAACCTCGCCAAAGCCAGTCCCTACCACGGGACCGAAGGGGGAGTCATCAGCCTCCTCAGGAATCTCAAAGGTCTCAGAAGGTTCGATTGGGACTGGGGCAATCTCGGCGGCAGCAGCCATAGCGGTTCCAGCCTCGACAAGGACGGCGGTCTCGGGCGTAGTGACTTGCTTGACCTGTCCCGACGGGTCAGTCCACATGAGGACGATGGGACGTATGATCACGGTACCCTCGGCCTTAGGAGTCAATTGAATGTCTATTGAACAGCTCTCTCCAGGACCCAAGTCGAACTTGAGCTGCTGTGGCTGTACATCCATATGATCACGGGGAAAATGATAGATTTTCCCTGTGATGCCAGTGATGGGCTCGTCGCAGACGTTATAGACGCTGAGCTTCCCTTGGAGAGAGGTCCCGGTCTTCGCCTCAGGATTGACTTCAAAGACGGGGATGATCTTGTAGAGTCCTTCAATGACCTTGAGAGGACCGTCTGAAACGCCTACCTGGATCTCCTTTCGCCCGTCCCCTCCAGCATCTCCCACATTGAGGGACAGAATCTTCTTGCCGATGTCTATTGTTGCCAGCTCGTTCAGGTCAGCCATGTAGAGGCTGTAAATCCGGATCTTGTTGTCTGATGTGGCGATGACAACCTCATCCTGATGATCCGCGTTGATCTCGTCTATGCGAACAGAGAGTGCTTTCACATTCTCTAGTGTTGAGAACAGGTCTATCTTGCTCTCTTCATTCCTGTAGATTCTGATGGAGCCATCATGAGTGACCACACCCAGCTCCATCTTCCTGTCACCAAGAACATCACCAGCAGCCACGGATATGACCGGGCTGGGTAGCTTTAGCACTTCAATCTGCTCAACTGAGTGGTCCTTCACCTTGAAGATGCGCAGAGTCTTGTCTCTGTTGCCTACCACAATCTCTTCTATCTCGTCTCCTATCACATCACATGTACCGATTGCGATAGGCATGTCCTCAAGCTGGTGTTTCACGAACTGGGTGATGTTGTTGGATGAGTCCATCTGAAGGATTCTGAGAGTTGAGTCACTTCCTCCCACGAGAATCTCATTCCTTTCGTCGCCAGTGACATCGGTAACATAAACCGTGGTGACAAATCGGTCCACTGGATACTCGGCGAGCAGCTCTAACTGGCCACTTGGCGCATATCTGAACACCTGCACCGTTCCAGCTACTCCGGGGGTCTCGCCCGGACCAATAGCGCGACCAATGACAAGCTCCATCTGACCATCGTTGTTCGCATCTGCGATCTTGATCGAGAGTATACTACCTCCCACATCATGCTGAGCAAGAAAGGCCACCTCGGCAACGTTGGCGTCATACAGTCGGAGAACGCCATCTCGCCCTCCAGAGCAGAGTTCGGACCTTCCGTTGCCAGTGACGTCACCGACCGCAATTGCGCTGGTGCTCTCTTCATCTTCAATTTCGAATAGGATCTTCGGAGCGCCCAAGTTCGTGACCTTCCATTATGGGAGGACATCCAAGTCCTGTCAGCAAGCTTGGATTCAGCTAACAGGCTCAGGTCCAAGTGACAATACAGACTGCATCGACGGCCTTTTTGTACTTTGTGCGGTCAAATCCAGACGCGTGCCGGAGTGCACAGCATTTAATTGTCCCATGACCAGCAGTAGGCTCGGTAACTGGAATGGCCAAGCTCTCAGTCAAGGACCTGCACAAATCATACCCCAACGGGAATGGAGGAGAAGTGAAGGTACTCGATGGAATTACCTTCAACCTCGAGGAAGGAGAGCTCCTTTCTCTTCTTGGGCCCAGCGGGTGTGGGAAGACTACGCTGCTCAAGATAATCGCGGGACTTCTGAAGGCTGATACTGGGAACGTGTTCATTGATGGACTAGAGGTCATGCCAGGCCACAACAAGGTCGGGTACATATTCCAGCAGGAGTCACTCTTTCCGTGGAGGACCGTGAAGCAAAACATCGAATACGGTCTCGAGATTTCCAAGGTCTCTTCACAGGACAGACAGGCCGCTGTTGATAGAATCATTGAGATAGTTGGAATGAAGGGACTCGAGGACAACTACCCTCATGAGATATCCGGAGGGCAGGCTAGAAAGACAGAGATGGCGAGAAGTCTTGTTGTGGAACCAGAGATTCTGGTCTCTGATGAGGCTCTGTCGAATCTCGACGCCCAGACCAGGAACTACCTCCAGCAGGAGTTTCTCCGCATCAAGGATGCTATTGGATCAACCGTCCTCTTTGTATCTCACAATGTCGATGAAGCTGTCTTCATGTCTGACAGGATTCTCGTAATGAGTAACATGCCAGCAAGAATTATCGCCGAATACAGGATTGATATCCCAAAGCCAAGAAACCGCGCGTCACCAGAGTGTTTGGGCTACCGAGCCAAGATTCTTGATGTTCTTGGCGCGGAGCAAGCCAAGGCGATGGGCGTGTGAACTACACCGATACTGCCTGTCTCCATCGTAGTGCGTTTCTCTCAAGAAGTAGAAACATGTAGCTGATTAGAACGCCGATAGCGCCTATCACAAGCATGCTGGAGATGACAGCACCAGTTCTCCCTGCTTGCTGCATGATGATGACCAGGTAGCCGAGGCCCAGCCCCCCACCAATCATCTCTGAGGCAACCAAGCACATCCATCCTATTCCGAAGCCAATGCGTAGGCCAGAGAAGATCTCGGGGGCTGCAGATGGTACGACGATGCTGGAGAGGATCTGGCCCTCGCTGGCGCCGAAGGTCTTCGCCACATCTATGTGGACTGGCTCTGTTCTCTTCACCCCAGTAGTCGTATCAATCAGGATCGGGAAAAAGGCACCAATCCATATGATGAACACCTGAGCACCAAGCAGATTGCTTCTGAACATGAGGATGGAAAGGGGAATCCATGCGATTGGTGGGATGGGGCGCATGGCCTCGATGACCGGACCTACTACCCAGTTCACAATTCTGTATCTTCCCACAGCAATTCCAAGAGGTATTGCGGTTCCCGCCGCAATAGTGAAACCGAGTGTGACACGAGTCAATGACATGAAGAGGTGGTCGCTCAGAAGATATCCTTCGCTGTCCCCTATCCGTACAAGCCGCACGAAGGCGTCGATAACGTCCAAGAGCGTTATTCTTGAGAGTACTGCGATTATCTGCCACAGGACGATCAGTGCAAGAATGGGCAGGACAACCCTGAGGAACAGGGTCCTGAATAGAACCTTCGGCTCGCTCCAGATAGAGGACTTCTTCTCTTCATGGTCCTGCTGCACGGTCTCAGGAGTCGCAGACATGCTTACCAACGAGCCACAGGTATGACTGCCTTTTCTCTCTGTCGCTTCATTACGGGCTCTCGACAAAGGTCGTGTTGATGAACCCATCAAGAAACGCATTGATATCTGCAGGTATCTTGTCAGTCTCAAGCTGGTCTTCTTCGATCAGGAACTCAAGGTACATCTGAAGTCCTGTTCGGTTAACACTGTAGTCATAGATGATTCGCCCAAAGGCGAGCTCAACTGCGCCTTGGTCCATTTCAAGCCATTCAACTGCAATCTGGATGGCTTCAATGGGGTTGGCCACAATCCACTCTTCGGCCTCCTTGTGGATGTCGATGACTTTCTGTACAATGTCAGGATGTGCCTCAAGGAAGCTGTTCTTCGTCGCCACGACACAGCACGGATGGTTCGGCCATATGTCGCCTGAGAGAATCAAGGGCACTGACTTGTTAGCGTACTCAGCCTGGGCGGGAAATGGTTCCCACGCGATGAATGCGGGACTCTGAGCTGAGAGCAGGTCAGCCATATTCCAAGGAGCGGCAAACTGAGGACTGATATCAGAATACTCGTATCCAGACTGATTGAGAGCGAGTCGGAGAAGGAAGTTCTGAACCGTCGCCGGGCCGGGGTGATAGACGCCCTTGCCTACAAGGTCGTCGATGGTTGTTACGTGGCCAAGGTCATACTCCTCCTTCGACACCATTATTGCCGACCCCTCCAGATTCGCTGCTGCTAGTATCGTGACCAAGATGTCATTGTTGATTCGTTTGAGCATGGCAGGAGCCGCTCCCAAATAGCCCATGTCTATAGTGCTCACGAATCCATCCATCTCGTTCGCGCCGTTTGAATACTGATAGGTGGCGACTCGAAGCCCCTCTCGCTCGAAAAGACCGTTCTTCTGCGCAACGCGAAGGGCCAACTGGTGTAGGTCCTTCGTCAGATAGCCAATCCTCACATCGGGAGCAGGTCTTGTGCTCCAGAGCACGAGCGCCCCGACAGAGCCCACAACGAGGATAGCTATCCCTACTGCTAGTACTTGCCTACGCTCCAAAGGCGACAACCTCACAGAAAGATTCGTCAGCCTGCATATAGAGATTGAGATAGTGGCCCGTCAATCCGCCAGATTGATTAGATGGACGCCATACAAGATGACTTATGTCGCTCAGAGACAGGATTCCGGAGCAGCTGAGGATTGACGATGCCATAATAGCTATAACTTTGAAGGAAGACATCGAAGTATTCCCAACGAGTGACTACGTTCTTCTCGAGATATCTC
>JAEOUG010000188.1 GCA_016839445.1 Candidatus Thorarchaeota archaeon | reverse complement strand
TCCCGTGACGGAGACCCTCATCTTCATTGTTACAGAACAGCGTCTGACCATCCCGAGACACCGTGAAAATTGTACACGAACCAAGAGCATCGTCTGTTACGGCCCACGCAACGAGAGGGAGAGCGATCACTAGATGGAGCAGGACGAGGACTCCCACTGCTAGATGCTGCTTTGACACGTTGTGCATGTGAGATTCCCTTCAAAGATTCGGCAGGCCTTTACAATAAAGGAGATGCGTTCAAAGCAAGATTCCCTAGGGCCAAGGGGCTTCCCCTCCGTGACGCCGAGGTTGTAGGGCCTGAATGGGATAACGAATGGGAGTCCTGTCGGCCATGCTCCTCTCGATTGCTAGCTGACTCACATTGTCAGAGCAGATCCGAGAGATCAAGGCCTCTCGCCCTTGCCTTCTCTTTCATCCAGTCCTTCCTATCTTCCGGCGGGGTTGACCTTTCATCAGACGGACGATGAACAAGATGCAGTGCGTCTGCTTCACAAGAAACTGAACATACTCCACACCCAACACATCTCACTGAATCCGCTTGACAGACGTCGCTTTGTAACTCCAAAGCACCGAACTGACAGCGGTCAGTGCAGACCCCACAGCCAATGCATCTACCCTCATCAACTTCTATCACAAAGTTTGATCTCATGAATGCGTGGGGCTGTCCAAGTTTGACCATTCCACTCAACATCACGCAACAACAGGTACAGCAATTGCAGATGTATGAATGCCCTTCTTTTACATTCATTGAGCAGTGAACCAGACCCGCCTCTTCGGCCTCATACAGAATCCTAAGAGACTCCTCTCTGGAAATGGATGTAGTCAGCTCATCTCCCTCATACGCATTCGGGCTCGAGGAGAAGAGAAGGCAGACCGACGAGGGATATCTGCATTTCTCATCGAGGAGTCCCTTCTGCTTCTTGCACATGCACTCCCTCAATCCCCAAGACTTGGCCTTCGCAATGATCTCCTCTGCAATCTCGTACGGGTACACCTCAATCTCTGTGGAGATTGTTCTGTTGATGGGAATCACCTTGAAGATGGGTGGTTCCGTGTCAAAGAGTCCCTTGTTCTTTCCTTTTGTGAAGTATTCATCGACCATTTGCGCGAACTCTCTGTCCATTCGCCCCATCTGGTCCTCCCATATGCCTCCAATGAACACGGTGAGGGCATAGCGTTTGACACCATCAGACTCCCGCGCGAATATCTGCCCCTTCTCCTCCATAGCATCGAGCCGCTTCTCAAGCTCCCTCACCGGCATCTGCAGGCGCTCTGCAAGCTCTTCACTTGTCTCACCACGAAGTCGCATTTGGCTCGCAATACCGGCCTCTTCTGGCGTGAAGACCCATCTCAGTATCCTCAGGTGTGTACCATCCTCTACCGGAGGGAAGCCGTTTGGTATTCTGTTCAGGGTCGCAGCCAGTCGCTCATATTCGTCCGTCGTCATTGCCCCTCCAAGCTGATGCGCCGTGGCTCCTAATCATCTCTTCGCCTAGAGATTCATCGGATCTCGCTTTGCAGAATCACAGTCTGATAGGGTTCGGGCCTATCTTTCTAATCTCCTCAGCGAACTTGTTTACTTCAGCCGCGAACTTGTCACCCTCCGCGGCGCTAACGAAGACCATCTTGACCCTATCCTCGTTCATGCCCAACTGCCCTACCAACTTCCTCGCAAATCTCACTCTACGCTCCGCGCCCAGATTGCCCGTCTTGTATGCGCAATCGCCGGGATGGCAACCTACTACCAACACACCGTCCGCTCCTTCCTGTAGTGCCTTCAGGATGAAGTTGATGTCGAGTCTAGCCGTGCAGGGCATTCGGATGATCCGCGATGATGCATCGTACTGGAGCTTCATCGTTCCCGCTAAGTCTGCTGCAGCGTACATACACTGCATGCATCCAAACACGATGATGTTCATGTCTTTCGGGGGCATAGAGTCCGTTCGTCCTTCAGGCGATGACGACCGGCAGACTACAGCCGGCATATAATCTTTCAGATACGCGGCACTCCATCTGATTGAGTCAGACCCTTTCCTCGGAATCGGGCGTCCATGGAGGATTGACTATGCAGAGAAACTCAAGGTCGTCATCTCCCAAGTTCTCGATGGACTGCACGGCCATGGGAGGAATGTAGATTGTGTCGCCCGGGCCCACCTCTGCACTCTCTCCGTTGATGTACATCATCCCATTACCCCGGAGAATGTAGTACACTTCAGACGCTGCCTTGAAACGGTGTGGCTCCGACCGCTGGTGTCCTCGAAGTCTTGCATGTGCAAGACTGTAGTCCAGCACAAGCTGCCTCCCGTCATGTCGAGGATTCAGGAGCTCCCTGACCCGGGTGTCGTCAAGAGCCACTATCTCGTCACGGTCTGAGAGTCTTCGCAACAGCATGTTCTACTTGCCTCCAGTGAGCCAAAGCAGACTACACGGATAATCCTTCTGAATTCCGTTTCTCTATGTTGGCTCCGTTGCTGCCTTCTTGCGTTTCCACATCCAGTATGCAGGGACAAGAAGCCCAAGGACACTCAGCAGGACCAGAGAGAAGCTCGTAGTGCCAATGTTGACAATGTCACCGAGATCCACAGAGGCCGCGAGGAGCCTGTTGACCTGAGAACCCACTCGACTAAGAATCACAAGGAGCACCACGCTAAGCGCCATTCCAGGCTTCAGATCCACCGTATCGTGGAGTTTGGCCACGGTCGTGGCAAGACCATAGAATAGGAGTACTGTCTGCGTAGCAATGTCGATGAGCGACCATGAGGGGTCCGAGATGTTCACAAGGCGGAATGTGTAGTAGAGGCCAAACCCAAACACGAACAGAGTCATGAGGGGTGTAAGATCAGGACCTGAGCCCTCCTCCCGGAAGGCAATGGTCAGGAGAGGCAGCGCAATGATCACCAGAGGGAAGACCATGAGGACTATCTGCTGTGTGAATGGTAGGCCGGACAGCAGGAACATGTAGGCACCTCCGAAAGCCATGATACCGACGAGAAGGAAGAGAGCAAAGAGCGCCCACTTGACCTGGCCTCGGTCTCCGATTCTTGTCGAAACAGACATGCTGATGTTCCAGCAGAGTAGAATGGCGAAGTAAGCCGTGATGAGGGCGTCTCCGAAGGCCAAGGCCGCGCCAACGAAGGGGCCAGCAAGGGCGGACAGTCCTCCAAGTGCCATGAAGACCACCACGAAGATGATACTCAGGATAAGCTGGTTCCGCGTCTGATTGTTTCCTTCGAAGAAGTATGCCCGTGCTTGAGAGAGCAGTGAAGCTATGACGAGGGCAATCATGAAGTACTGGAACGAGACCACGATGGAGATTCCTGCACCCCACAGAGGATCGGTAATTGAGGTGGGGGGCTCAGGATATACCAGAAGCCACAGAGAGGCCAAAGCAGTGGCAACCAATGACAAGATGAAACTGAAGTTGTACCACGATTTCGTTAGGAGTATTCTTAGACCATCAATGAGCCGCATAGACCATCACCAGATTGTGTGCCTTATGGAGCCGACCGTTGGAAGTTCCGGCCCCATTAAGGGTATTCTGTGTGTATGGACGCCTCGTCACCCAAGAGGGGCTTTCTCGCCCTCAACAGCATCAGTCTCTAGAATCTGATTACTCAGTCAGCTGGTGGGCTCTTGTTGTACCACTTGGGGAGAGTCTGCATTGCAGGCTCGTATCCCTCGAGGACATGTCGCCCTAAGATGAGCCGCTGTACCTCGCTGGTGCCTTCGTATATCTGGTAGAGCTTGGCATCTCTGAAGAGCTTCTCAAGGGGATACTGATCAATGTAGCCGTAGCCTCCATGTATCTGAACAGCCTCGCTGGCAATCTCCATGGCAGCATCGGTAGCGTATGCCTTTGCGACACTGGCCGGGATTGTTGCATCAGGCGTATTATCAGCAGCCCAAGCTGCCTTCAGATAGAGCGCCCGGCTCGCTTCCACCTTCATGTACATCTCCGCGAGCTTGAACTGAATAGCCTCGAACTGCTGGAGCTTCTGCCCGAATGCCTCACGTTTCTGCACATAGTCCCTTGCGTATTCCATGGCCGCACGGCCAAGACCTGTGGCAAACGCGGCGATGGATGGTCGTGTCATGGCGAAGGTCCTCATAGCTGTGACGAATCCTGTTCCCTCCCCACCGAGGATGTTCTCCTCGGGAACTTTCGCGTCTCTGAATACCACCGACGAAGTAGTAGAGGCTCTGTGACCCATCTTCTCCACGGGACGACCTGTCTTCACACCCGGAGTATCTGCATCCACAATGAATGCACAGAGCGCCTTGTGGCGTTTGGTCGGGTCAAGAGTCGCAAAGACTGTGAACGTGTCTGCGTGGGGCGCGTTCGTTATCCAGAACTTCGAGCCGTTCAGAACGTAGTGAGACCCTTCCTTCTTTACTCGAGTCTGGATTCCGGCCACATCGGAACCCATCCCGGGCTCTGAGCATGCAAAGCTGATGAAACGGAGTTCCTCCGTGAGAGGGCGCAGATACTTCTTCTTTTGCTCGTCAGTACCGGCGATTAGAATAGGCTCAGCCCCAAGAGAGTTGACGTAGATGCTTGTCGTCATCCCTGCACAGCCCGCAGCCATCTCCTCTACAGCAATGCACTGCTCTACGGAGCCCAGTCCTGGGCCCCCGTACTCCTTGGGAATACCGAGGTTCATGAGGCCCTCGTCCCAGCACTTCTGGATTATGGGCCGGGGAAACTCACCGGTCTTGTCATAGTAGTGAGCGTACGGAATCATGTGTTCCTGAGCAAAGGCTCGTGCCCTTGCACGCAGCTCTTCCTGCTCTCTGGTCAGCTTGAAGTCAATCATTCTGGTCCCTCATGTGGTATGCATGTACAGAGGGATTCTGAAGTGTCCTTATGTTAGTTGCTGACTGGCAAGGATCACGTCTGAGATGTCATCTTCTTCACTACCTCAGGAAGACTCCATTTCAGTTCAAGTTCCAACGCGCCCTCTTCGGGTCCGGGACACCTTCTTACACATGTTCGACATGCCACGCAGAGCCAGAGATCAACCTCAACTGACCCAAACCCAGGAGCATCCTCTGGCACAATCACGTTATCTCTAGGCTTCGCGGCTGCTAGGGACTTCATGGTCTGATAGAAGAGCGCCCTGTTGACTGGTAGCTCACTCATCTCCTCATCGGAGAACGAGAAGATCTCGGGTAGTCGGAGTACGGGCTTCAGTTCAATGGCGTCCTCTGGACATGCAATCTCACAGGACTTGCAGCCAAGGCATCGGGAGTGCTTCCATTCAATGGTCCCGAAACCAAGAAGCGGAGCATAGCCCATCTGACTCTTGTATTCCTCTAAGACAGAGGGCACGTCAACCTTAGTTAGATCTGAGATTGCCACCTTCGGGCGCGTGCTGGGCAGTTTCGCGCGTGTCCGGTAGGTAAGTAAGACCGCAGATCGAAGATTCTCCTCTACAGCCTCAAGAACACCTTCCGCGATCACTGAGCCGTCCACTGTCACTGTGACAAGTTTGTCCCTAGCCCGAGAGAAGGTCTCGAAAGCAGTCGCAAGCCTACCAATGTCCTT
>JAEOUG010000187.1 GCA_016839445.1 Candidatus Thorarchaeota archaeon | reverse complement strand
CGTAAAGCAGTGTGGCCTTGTTGAACCAGATATCGAAGATACCGTTGTCTATTGCCAGAGCTTCGTCGTATGCCTTGAGTGCCTCCTCCGTCTTCTCAAGGGCCGAAAGCGCGTATGCGAGGTTGTACCACCCTTCGATGGACTCAGGGTGTCCCCTCAGGAGTTCGTTGAGAAGATCCACTGCTTCCTTGTTCATACCCCTTTGGATCAGTTCCACTGCCTTCGCGATCTGTTGACTTTGCTCGTCGGTCAAGGCTCAGTCACTCACGAGTCGGTTGAAAACCCATACTGAGATTCTCTGTTACTCAGGTTTCCTGGCCATTGCACGGGCAACGATGGTTATGACTACACCGAGTATCCCCGCAGAGCTGGATATGATGTTGAAGACCATTAGAAAGGCTGCGAATCCAACCGCCATGTACATCTGAGCAATCAGGATTAGGAACCCAATCAGTCCCATCCCCGCAGCAAGGCCGATAATGAACTTGCCAGTGCCGAATCTATTCGTGGTCATCAGGTATCCTCCCAGAATGACTCCGACACCACCGAGGCTGGCGATGTTGATGAGGATGACCAGGATCCAGAATAGAACATCAGCGAGTGCCGGGGCAAGCGTGGCTGCCAAGGATATGAGTTCGCCCCAGATCCCGACGCTGCCAACGACGCCCGCATATATCATGAGCGCGCCGCCGAGAAGGCAGAGCAAGAATGGTGTCTTGTTTTGCATGTTGTCACCATCCTGTTCACACTCTGATTGGTATAACTCTATTTCGCTATTGCGCTATCGGTATACTTCTGGCTTGTCGCTTCGTGAATCCTGCAATCTCTCCCACGCCCTCCTGAGCTAGGAGACCCAGTGCCCTCTCCACTCCCTCTCCTGTGTCTCCGGGAGTGTGTGCGTCAGAACCCACAGTGATCTTCGTTACTCCTCTGTCAATGAGCGCATGGAGGAGATCTGCTGCCGGCATCGGATTAGAGCTTCCTCTGCGCCAAGGTGACGTATTCACTTCGAAGCCGACATTGTGCCTCTTCATGGTTGCTGCGAGCTCATCAATGTGCGGTGTCCAGAGACCCCTAATTGACTCTCCATAGAACCGCTCACCGAATCTCCTGTACAGGTCTAAGTGCGCAAGCACATCAAAGAGCCCAGACTTGACAGCGCTCAAGATGGAGCCGTAGTAAAGAGAACCCAGTTCCTCTACTGAGTACTTCCGGAAGGCCTTCTCTGCCCGTCCTTCTGCCGATATGGCGATGTGGTCGATGAGATGAATCGACCCCAAGATGATGTCGAAGTCAGCGGAGAAGAACTGCTGAGGCAGCTCGTCTTCAACTCCCGGGAAGAAGTCCAGCTCGACGCCCAGAAGGACCGTGAGGCCCCTCTCCTTGTACCTATCGCCGATTGACCTGACCTGGGACTCGTAGTCCTCAAGCCATCTGCCGTCCTTCACATCCAATCTGCCATCTCCTACCATCACGTAGTGGTCTCCTCCACGCCGGTCTGCATCAAGATGAGTAGTGAAGGCAATCTCCTTGAGGCCTCTAGAAAGGGCGACCTCACAGAACTCCTCTAGAGCACCCTCTGCGTCGATTGAGTAGCCTGGATGGAGATGATAGTCAATCATTGGTCTGGCACCTTCAAGGCTGCTATAATAGGCTGTCTAGTGGTGACCGCTCGTATCACTATATCTGAATCTCATCCAGCGGCACGCTGATGGTTGCCTCTGCACTTCCGTTCACGTCTTTCATGAACAGAGCTACGATTGTCGAAAGGAGCGTGGTAGCAACCAGAAACAGAATCGACGCAGGGAGGCCGAAACTGTCGCCTATCATTCCAAAGATGATTGGCGAGACCGCCCCGGGAATCGATCCGACAGAGAAGAGCAAACCGAAGGCAATGCCCTCCTTTCCTCTCGGACTCACTTCGGTCAGATAGGCTGTATTCGGTGGAACTCCCAGATAGAAGAAGAACCCAAGCAGGATGAGAATGAGGATGAGCGCCATCTCACTCAATGAGTAGTTTAGTAGTAGAAGGGCTGGTGTTCCCACTCCGGTTGAAAACACGAGGAATATGACTCGACGATTGATCTTGTCTGAGTACCATGAGGAAAAGACCTCTCCCGCCAGTCCCGCCACCATCATAATTGTGGTCAGATAACCCGCCCAGACTGGATCCACAGGATACGTCGCTACCAGATAGACGGGCATGAGAAGTGAAGTACAGCGAAACGACATTCCTCTGAGGCCCATGTTCAGTAGACCAAGCCAGTAGTTGAGAGTCCAACCCGTCGGGCCCTGATACTCCTCTTCATCATTCGTGACGCGGCCATTGCCGAACTCCCGGATTCGTTGCTTCAGGTCTCTCGAACCGTTCCACATCAGGTATCCTACCGGGAAGACAAGAGCCAACCCGAGTAGTCCGAGAGCCATCAGTGATGGTCTCCAGCCGCCCAGTATGACGTAGAGCGTAACTCCAAGGAACGGAATGACCGCCATTCCTATGAGTCCGCCCATGGCCTGAATTCCTGTCGATTTCGCTCGGTCCTTTGGTCCGAAACGCTCGGAAAGAGCAGGAAAGACACTGGGATGATATCCTGAGGCGCCGACGCCGAGGGCGAACTGAAAGATGGCAAGTACAATGAATGAGTACGAAAGAAGGCTGGTGAGGATCATGGCCACTGCGCTACCAAGAATGCTCACAGTGATGAAGACTTCTCGCCAACCTTTGTCTCCAAGGTACCCCACAAAGAGGTGTGCCACCGTCATGGCCACAACTGCAGCAGAGGTGACGATACCAATCTCGGTGTAGTTCAGAGCGAGTTCTGCCTGAATATAGGGCATGAACGGAGACAGCGCACCCGTGTAGAGGTGGTTCAAGAAGTGTGAGACCGTGCACGCGAGAAGAACACCATACGATGCGCGAGTAGCTCTGGACATCTTTTTCGGGTCACATCCTGAAGCGACCCGGTGGCGATGAATCTGAATGTTAAACCTGCTGATGCGCCCAAGAATGGTTTCGGAAAAGAAGTGGTGTCGGTGCGCTGGTAACAATGGATATTCCATCGCTACCAGCAGTTCCGACTTCGACTCGGAAAGGTTGTTGGTACCCAAATGCTTCCTCTATTTATATTACGCCCTTTCGATTACAGCAATCAAAGTGTGTTCGGCAGCACATATGGGTGCGGGCTCTAGATGAGGCCGGTGATCCAGAGGAATATGTTGGCGGATAGGATTGGGTCCTGACCCGCGCCGTATGCATCATACTCCCCGAGATATGCATAGTTGTCAATGAAGTAGTTCGTCCCTGACACTACAAGTCTTCCCGCCCCCTCCATGCAGCCGAGCACTGGAAACGGTCCATAGCGTGCAAGCCTGTCTGCGGAAACCGGAATCTGCAGTGTTGCCCCCAGGTGATGATAGGCTGTGACACCCTCAGTAATGACATGGGTTTCGATGTCGGTAACAAGTCCGGGTGTATCCCCCGAGGGAGTTCGAATGTGACTGAGAGAGAAACCACTCCATGCGAGGAAGTCATTCGCCCTGTCGACATTGACTGAGTCATTGGACAGTGCTGCCACGAATATCCCTCCTCCACCATTGTAGTAGTCTTCGTAGGCCTGTATCTCTGCAGATGTGTAGGGCAGCGAGAAGGCTGTCAGGTAGTAGGGATTCGTCTCGTTGATTCCCCATGAACACGGGTCCAACACGGCAACCGCATCAAAGGTCTGCAGGTATGACAGAGAGATAAGCGAGCTGTTTCGAATCTCGGTGACAGAGATGAGTCTGCTTGTGAGGTCGATGTACAACTCTCTGAACTGACCAAAGATTGAGTCAATGTCCCACGTGGAGTGGGAGATGTCAAAGGCAACGCGCTTGATGGGTTCGAACACTTCAAACGAGACTGATATGTCAGTACTGCCAAACTCAGGTGATGTGAAGGTCACTGTCCCATCGATTTGAGTCGGACTTGGATCGGGGATGTCTAGCCTAAGCGGGAAGAGAGCAGTCTGATTCACAGTAATCTGGCTTGGGACGTCGAAGACAGTCGGCGTGTCGCTTGTCACTGATGTGGTGAAGGTAGTGTATCCCGAGGTCATAAGATGGACCGTGAACTCGTAGGTGTCACCTTCAAAGAGCGTTTCGAAGTCAACAGGAAGACTACCTGGGAAAGCGAAGCTCAGCACTGGAAGCTCATTCTCCTCGGAGTTGGAGAGGATTAGGTTCCGCGAACCGGCAACGTTCAGCTTACCCGCACCTACAACGTACTCTGGGTATGCAGGCATAGGAGTCGCCCCTCTGAGCAACGCTGTGGTGATGGCACCAGGGGTGTATGTGATGTTGCGAGTTACACACAAGCCAATCAGTTCTGCCGCTGCGGCCGCGACTCTTGGGGCTGAGAAGCTCGTTCCATAGTATGTGCCCCCAATATCAGAAACCCAGCTATCCGCGGTGATGTCCGGCTTCATGTATCGGTCAACCGTGGGGCCTCTTGACGAGAAGTAAGCTGGAATCCCCGATTCCATCAGCGCCCCAACCGAGATGACATGCTCGAAGACACTGGGGGAGCCGATGGTTGTCCCCAGGATCCCGTAGTCCCCCTCATTGCCAGCAGAGGCTACAACGACCACTCCCTGTGAGAATGCCCACTCGGATATCTCCTCGAGAGGATCTCCATAGCTTGGCGTGGCGCCAAGGCTCATGCTGATGACTTCAGCTCCCTGCTCCACCGACCAGATGACAGCGTCGACGAGTGCTGCTGTATAGGCCGCACCATCTGTCCCCATCACCTTTGCATTGATGATGCGTGTATTGGCTGTACCCGCCACTAGCTTCGCAATGAGAGTTCCATGTGGAATATTGTCAGGTCTCGAATCAGTGGTGGAGAGGTCCTGTACACTATAGCCATAGCTGTATTCTACGAAGCTCTGCTGCGCCACGATTCTGCCTTGGAGGGATAAATCCGCATCTATTCCAGAATCTAGGATTGCCACTCTGACAGGAGCAAGATTCTCCGAGCCGGGAGCATACTGGAGTATGATGAAGGCGCCGGCCGAAATGAAGATCATGAGAATCAAGGCAAACGCACCTATGCGTCGGCCGCTTGACTTCTTCTTCAGGGGTGCCGGAGTCCAGTATGTGTAGTCATCGAAAGCCAAAGTTCACACCTGACAACTAATGCGTGCGGTGTTTCTGAGCAAGTCGTGTGCGCTCAAGAACCTATCGTAGGTGGCATCCGCTAGTCAACCGGAAGGCTTGAAAAGGACTGAATCTCAGAGCCTCTTGGCAGGGTAAGCTGTGGAAACAGTCGAGTTTCATTTATCTGCGGAAAGCTCACTCCCACATTATCTCTGAGAGGTATCCAATTTGTCCGGGGATGACGCCATCACTCAAGAATCTGTAGAGGTTCCGAAGTATCATTCTATCCCTCTCGAGGACGTGTATTCCGTTGTGGATGTAGACCCCTCTCAGGGTCTCTCTGAGAACACTGCAAAGGCGAGGCTGAAGGAAGTAGGGCCGAACGCCATCGCCAAGTTGAAGGGCCCCTTTTGGCAGGTCTATATTGCGCCCATCCTCAACTGGCTTATCACAATCTACGTTGTCAGCGCCCTTGCACTCATTACCATAGCGTACTTCTTCCCGTCCACCACTAGCGAGCTTGGCACGGCACTCATGTGGATTGGTGTCGTCGCAGTCAACGCGCTTGTGGCGATCTTCCAGCAATTCCGCGCACAAAAGAAGCTGGAGGCTCTGGAGAAACTCTCTGCCGGTGAGGCCCGAGTAATCCGAGATGGGAAAGAGACCAATGTCAGCCCCCTTGATCTAGTCCCTGGAGACATTGTCAAGCTGGAACAGGGTGACAAGGTGCCCGTAGATGGCCGTCTGATTACAGCCACGAACCTGACGGTGAACGAGGCGTCCCTCACTGGCGAGAGTGTCCCCGCGGCCAAGGACGAGGAAATACCAGTGCCCGAGGATGCTGCCCTCACTGACATGAACACCATGGTCTTCTTTGGGACTTACGTTGCTACCGGAGTTGGCAAGCTAGTCACCACTGCGACTGGTGGTCGTACAGAGATCGGGAAGATACAGGGCACGCTTGGCGAGCTGAACACTGGCGACATTCCTCTCAGACGAAAAGTGAACAAGCTGGCAAAGTATCTTGGAATCGCCGCCATTCTTCTCATGGCGACGTCTGTTCTCTGGCAGGGCCTACTTGCCCCGATACTCTTCAATTGGGAGT
>JAEOUG010000186.1 GCA_016839445.1 Candidatus Thorarchaeota archaeon | reverse complement strand
CGGTGACTTCTTCATGCTGCCAATCGACGCGATTACAAAGCTTGAGAGCGCGCTGGTAGGCACTGGAACCTCAGAACAGGATGTCCTGGCCTCAGTCAGGCGAGCATACAACGAAGTGAACATAGAGTCACCAGGAATCACTCCCGAAGATGTCGCAACTGCAATCAAGATGGCAGTCGAGCCGAAGTAGGAATTGGATAGATTCATCTTGCAGAGGCCCATGGTCTGCCTATGGAGGTCAGGCTGGCAAGAACCGGAGAGGAGTCTGATATCGCCCGACTCTACAACCTTGGCTTCTCTAGACTCATAGAAGAGCTGGACCCGGTCTATGGCTGGAAACAGGTCCAGACCGATGACGTGATGCACTGGTCCAGTGGAGGGAAGAGCCAGGTTTGGGTTGCTGGTTTTGACGACAGCATAGTTGGATACGCTCAGACTACTCATGTAACTGAATCAGGACTGAACGAAGTTGAGGTGCAGTGGATATCTCCCTGCGTCAAGTGGGACTTCTCACAAGGCAACCTAGTTGTTCATCCGGACCACAGGGGAAGGGGGGTTGCTACATCCATTCTGACGGCTGTTATCGAGGACTCGCGAGCAAAGGGATATGACCTTCTCCACGCTCTCACATTCAGCGACAACGTAGAAGGTGAGGGACTACTCCGAAAACTTGGCTTCCAGCGTCATGACGTGCTGGTCTATCCGAGGTTCTCTACAACCCAGCCAATCGGCAACAGCTCTATCTATGTCTCACGAGACCTCACGAAACCGTTGCCCTCGGTATCAGTGCCAGAGGATATGGAGATTCGCGCGGCCAGGCCGAGCGACGCTGAGGACGTGTCAAAGATTCACAGGGCAAACGTCTGGTGGAACAGGGAGTCTTGGAGCGAGGAATGGAATCTGAAATACGTCAGAGGGGAGATGGGACACAGGGTACTTGTTGCGGAGGCGGATGGGCGAGTAATCGGAGCAATGGACTACTTCGACCGAGGAACAATAGGAATAGCAGGAGTCCTGCCGGAATTCAGGAGGAGAGGAATCGGATCCGCGCTGTTCCTCAGGCTTCTCGAGGTGATGAGGGACAAGGGCATTAGTCGAGCCTTCGCAGACTCGGGACTCACTCAACGGGAGGCCATCTCCATGTATCACAGGTTCGAGTTTGATGTGGAGAGGACACAGACCCTCTGGTCCCTCTCTCTGTCGGAGGACTGACTCATGGACCGACTCGAAGTGATTGCACCCGGAAGAGTATGCCTCTTCGGTGAACACAGTGACTACCTTGGACTACCAATAATCGCTGCGGCCATCGATCTAACCATCCGAATAGTGGCAACACCGATTGAAGGGGATGCTATTGCCGTCGAATACAAGGACACGGGAGAAACAGACAGATTCCCAGTTGCCCAAGAGGCATCATATCGTCATGTCAGAGACTACCTTAGGAGTGCGTTCAACAACCTGTATAGGCGCGACATCCGCTTGACCTCCGGCCTCAGACTAGATGTCACGGGCTCGATTCCAATGGCGGGAGGCCTTTCCAGCTCTTCAGCTCTTACCGTTGCATCCGTCTGCGCCTTTGCGGCCTCGGCTGAAGCTACACTTAGCCCTGAAGACCTCGCCGTCTCGGCCTACGAAGCGGAGGTCAAGGAATTCGGTGAGAGCGGTGGGATGATGGACCACTATGCATCGGTCTTCGGTAATCTCATCCATCTGATCCCAAGCCAACTCACACGATTGCAGCCCGATATCTCCGGGCTTGTCATTGGAAACTCAGGGGAGCCTAAGGCTGACACTGTAGGAGACCTTGCATACATCCGTCGCAGCGCAGAAGAAGGATATCGTATTCTTGGAGAGAAGATACCGGAGTTCCATCAGCTTCACACTCCATTAGAAGAAGTTGCAGCCAAGGCGGATGAACTCCCTCGTAGTTGCAGACTTACAACCCTCACCACTATCCAGAACCGCGAGATAACGAGAGAAGCCAGAGAACTCCTCTCAGAGTCTCGACCAGATCTGAAGCGCTTGGGAGAACTCATCAACAGGCACCATGCGCTACTGCGCGATGGCCTCCATCGGTCCACACCCAAGATTGAGAGGATGATAGAAGCTGCCCTTGAGGCGGGGGCGCTCGGATGCAAGATTAATGGAAGCGGCGGCGGAGGGACTATGCTGGCACTTGCACCAGGGCGAGAGGAGGATGTGGCTGAGGCCTTACAAGCCGTTGGAGCAGCGTCTCTAGTAGTCCACACTGATGAGGGTTGTCGTGTCAGGAGAGTTCCTTGAAGGAATTCAGGACTCCTGGAGTTCCTTCATTCGAGCTTCGACTATCTCCAGAACCTCTTCCTTGATCTTCCTGCCTTCAGCGATTATCTTCTCGACTTCCTTGGCTGTTGCATCAACGAACTTCTTGTCCTTGATGTTGCCGAGGTTGATTCTGACATTGAGCGCGGCACCTTCAATGGCAGCCATCAGGGAGTGGGCTGCAACGCCTGCATCAGTTATCGTATTGATGTTGCCCTTGGCCGCTACTGCCTTCGCATGTTCAAGAGCACTGAACGAATGACGCATTGTGGACAGCGGCATCTCTGCAGCGTGAATCGTGGCTTCCTCAATAGCACCTTCCTTTGCTTTCTTTTCAGCGGCGGTTTCCTCAGGCATCTTGAATTTCTCCATGACCACATCGAAGGCCTTGGAGTCCTTCTCTATGAGATCCATGAGCACACCGCGGTCGTACTCACTTGCATGCCTGTGTTCGAGCATCTCCTCCTTTATGGCTGCAAACTTCCTTCCAGTCAGAGAGAGGCCGCTCACCATGCAGACCAGTGCTGCGCCAAAGGAGCCAACGGCAGCGGCGACACTGCCACCGCCAGGGGTAGCACGGGCCCTTCGAACTTGATTGCCGAAGTCAATCATCGACATCTCGGTGAATGTCTTTGATGTCGGGTCTTCTGCGCCTCCCAAGTAATAGAGGTCGAGGATCATGGACTCGTCCAGCTTCTCAGGTTGCAGGTAGTACTTCAGAGCATCAAGAAGGGCGAAGAGTGGCACCATACCCACAATCTCTGTCTCGATGACGGTGGCGCCAAAGCGCTTCGCTTCGTTTCGGACCACTTCGAGAACCTGGTGAATCTTGGTGCGCTTCGGATGAGTGAGATTGAGTGAGACCTGTACACAGCTCTTCGCAGGCAGGTCCAGACCGATTCCTTGAACGTTCACGAAACCTCCAGTGGTAGCACGGACAGCATTGGCACAGGTTCTAGCAACCTCAAGATTGGTGGTATTCAGATTGAAGTTGATGGCTATCAGGAAATTGCGAGCGCCAGTTGCGGTGGCACCTGCAGTTGGGTGTATCTTGTTGGGCCCATAGTCTGGAGTCTTTGCTACGTCAGATCCAATGAGCTCACGGAGGCCCTCAAACTCTCCTTCTCTGATGTTCGGGAGTTCTACTCGCTCAGGCCGTGTGGCGGACTTGTTGTAGAGATAGACGGGCACATTGTGCTTCTTCGAGAACTCGTCAGCAAACTCCTTTGAAAGCTCGATGCACTCTCCAATGGTTGTCCCGTGGAGCGGAATAAATGGTACAACATCCACTGCCCCCATCCTTGGATGAGCGCCTTTGTGCTTGGTGAGGTCAATCTTCTCGACTGCCACATCAGCTGCCTTCAATGCAGCCTTCTTGACGTTCTCGGGCTCGCCGATGAAGGTGAACACCGACCGGTTGTGATCCGGATCGAACTCGACATCCAGCAACCTGACGCCGTCCACGCTACGAATGGCCTCAGATAGTGCATCAATGACATCCTTGCGCTTTCCTTCGGAGAAGTTTGGCACGCACTCGACTACTTTCACAAGATTCACCGGTGCCCGCTCCACGCGCCTTCGTACAAAAGCGTTTGGGAATGTGGTTCGTCAGTGGGGTGTAGAGTGCGATTCCTTCTGAGCAGCGTAGGCGTCCGCGAGATTCTGGAGCAGCATTGTGATTGTCATCGGACCCACACCTCCTGGGACTGGAGTCAGGCAGCTTGCCTTAAGCTTGACCTGCTCGAAGTCGACATCTCCGTGAGGAGTAGCAACGTCAATAACGACGGCACCCTCCTTCACCATATCTGCGGTTATGAAGAATGGGTCATCGTCGGAAGTTCTCCGTCCGATGCCGGAGACCAGGATGTCGGCCTGCCGTGTGAAGGATGGTAGGTCCTTGGTCTTGGAGTGACACACAGTGACAGTTGCATTGCGATTGAGAAGAAGGAACACCAGAGGCTTTCCGACGATAGTGGACCGGTTGACAATAACAGCATGTTTGCCAGACAAGTCATTCCATCCTATGCTGTCCAACATCAGTGCAATGCCGTGGGGTGTAGCTGCACTGAGCGTCTCGCCACCGTAGAAGAGGCGGTAGATGTTGCGTGGAGAGAAGCCATCTACATCCTTCAGGGGGTCAATGGCACCAATGATTGTCTTCTCATCGATGTGCTTCGGAAGGGGAAGCTGCACAAGTATACCTGTCACACTGGGATCTCTGTTGAGTCCATCAATGAGCTGGACGAGCTCCTCCTGTGTTGTGGATTCGGGCAGGTCATGGTGATCCGACAGGATACCGACGTTCGCAGATGCTTTGTGCTTCGAGCGCACGTACATCTGTGACCCAGGGTCTTCGCCAACAATAATTGTCGTCAGCTTGGGAGGCCCACCATATTTCTCAACAAGACGCTCAATTCTGGCCTTCACATCCGCTCGCACTCGCTTGGAGAGCCTTCGTCCCATTATGACGCCATCTTCGCAGATCGGCTTCTCGTCGTTCTCATCTGCCAACCACATCACCTCTAGAAGACACCGCTGATATTGCCGTTCTCATCGACATCCATCCCCTGTGCTGCGGGCTCTTCAGGAAGCCCAGGCATCAGACTTATGTCGCCCATGTAGATGACGACGAATCCAGCCCCTGCAGAAACGTCTGCGCCCTGAACCTCGACGTGGAATCCCTTAGGGCGGCCCTTGAGACTCTTGGTGTCAGAGAGACTGAACTGAGTCTTCGCCACACAGATGGGGAGCTCGCCGTAGCCCCTTTTTTCTAGAGAACGGATTGTGCCTCTGGCCTCAGTGGTGTAGTCTACGTCTTCGGCCCCATAGATGTTCTTGGCAACTTTCAGTATCTTCGTCTTGATTGGATCTTTGAGGGTGTAAGTGTACTTGACCTTCTTGACAGGATTCTGGTCTATTGCATCTACGATTGCCTGAGCCATGGACCTGCCACCGTTACTTCCTTTTGCGAAGACCTCTGAGACCTCCATCTTCCAACCCCTCTCTTCGCAGAACTTTCGAATGAGAGAGATCTCCTCTTGAGTATCACCGGGGAACTTGTTGACTGCAACGACTGCAGGGACACCGAAGCCGTTGATATTCTCCATGTGGGCCTCTAGATTCGGCAAGCCCAAGCTGATGTCACCATTTCCGTGATCCTGCAGTGCCCGCACTGTCGTGATAACGACAACTCCATCCACTTTCAAATCGCCGGCTCTAGAGACCACATTGAAGAACTTCTCAGCCCCCAAGTCAGCGCCGAATCCAGCCTCTATCACTACGTAATCAAACAGACGAAGTGCAATGTCTGTCGCGATTAGAGAACTAGTCCCATGAGCAATGTTGGCAAAGGGACCTGTATGAATCAGAGCTGGCGTCCCCTCACTGGTCTGAGCAAGATTGGGCTTAAGGGCGTCGCGCAGAAGTACGGTCATCGCGCCTTCGGCTTTCAGATCCCGGGCGAACATCTCCTCTAGCTGCTCAGAACGGGCGATGAGTATGTTACCCAACCGTCGCTTCAGGTCGGAATAGTCCATAGACATACCGAGGACTGCCATGACTTCAGATGCCGAAGTGATGACAAAGGTGTCCTCTCGTGGGAATCCACTCCATCGGCCTCCGAGGCCAACGATCACCTTGCGGAGCGCTCTGTCGTTCATGTCGACATTCCGTGGCCAATAAACGCGGCGCACATCAATCTCCGGTTGGTGGTCGTGATGGATGTAGTTGTCAATCATCGCGGACAGAAGGTTATGAGCCGCAGAAACTGCAGGGAAATCGCCGGTGAAGAAAAGGTTGATGTTCTCGAAGGGCTCAACCTTGGACTTCCCGCCTCCTGCAGCACCACCCTTTATCCCGAAGACTGGCCCGAGTGACGGTTGGCGAAGACAGACAACTGCGTTCTTCCCAAGCGCATTCAGGGCCATGGACAAACCGATGGAGTTCGTTGTCTTCCCCTCTCCCGCGGGTGTCGGGTTCGTCGCTGTGACCAGAATCAGCTTGCCCTTCCGTTCTCCAAGGGTCTTCCTGATGTCAAGGTTGATCTTGGCCATGAATGGACCATATGTCTCCAGGAACTTGCTGTCAATCCCAGCCTTCTCGGCTACCTCCGTAATCCGCAACAACTGGCTTCACCAAACCTATGGACGGTTGAACGAGTTGGCGGTTGCCTTGGTCACTGATAAACACAGCCCTCCGGCAATGCCTGAGGCGACATCAGGCCCGAGGGAGGGTCTCTCCAAAGGAACATAAGACGGGTGTGTATTCTATAGGCTGGTTGATCTGAATGAAACGATTCCCCCTTGATGCATTGCCGGACGCCCTGCCGGATGCAATTGATGAAGACAAGTATGTCATCTGTACCTACTATGTAGGATTGCCTCCCTTTCTAGATGCAAGACAGATGGCATGGGACGCAGCAGTGGAGCAGAGCACGGGCACTTGGACAGTTGTCCCTGGAGAGACTCCCGGTGTGAGAAAGCGTCACGTTGCCAAGGTGATTGGTGTCTATGAGGTCCCCCAGCACGAGTACAGCATACCAAAGGACCTCGAGAGGCGTCAGTACATCATGCAGGTCGCATTCCCCTACGAGAATTTCGGGCAGCAGATTCCCATGTTGCTGACTACTGTCATCGGGAATATCTCTCTCTATGGTAGAATCAAGTGTCTGGACATGAAGTTCCCCAAGAGCTGGCTCAGGGGATTCAAGGGGCCGAAATTCGGAATCAAAGGTCTCAGGAAGCTTCTCGGAGTCAAGAAGCGACCACTATTGAACAACATGATCAAACCCTGCGTCTACACGGAGGCCAAGATGGGAGCAGAACTCGCCTACGAGGCGGCCGCGGGTGGTGCAGACATCATTAAGGACGACGAACTCCTTGCTGATGCCTCCTTCAATACACTGGAGGAGCGCATCCCGCTCTTCATGGAAGCCCTTGACAGGGCGGATTCAGAGAAAGGAGAGAAGACGCTATACACCGTGAATATCACCGATAGTATCCCCAAGATGTTCGAGAATGCAGAGAGAGCAGCAGAGCTAGGTGCGAACGGACTGATGATCAACTTCCTCGCAGTTGGATACTCAGCCTTCAGGCACGTCTGCGAGAACCTCTCGCCAAAGCTCCCTGTTCTTGCTCACATGGATGTCACAGGCGCGATCTCGTACTCCCCTATTGTGGGCATAGCGTCAAACATCGTGACAGGGAAACTGCCCAGAATCTGCGGGTCAGACATCACAGTCTTCCCGGCACCCTATGGCAAGGCCCCTGTCTTGAAGGAGCGATACCTCAACGTCGCACACGATATGGTGATGCCACTTCACAACATCGAGCAGACAGCACCCATGCCTAGCGGCGGCATAAGCCCTGGACACGTGGAGGAGGTCGTTGAAGATCTGGGTCCAGACATTGTCATTGGGGCGGGGGCTGGTGTGCATGCACATCCCTCGGGCCCGAGGGCGGGAGCAAGGGCGTTTCGTCTGGCCATGGAGGCCAAGATGCAGGGCATCCCTGTTAGCAGGTTCGCGAAGGAAGAGGGTAATGAAGTCCTCAAAGAGGCAATGGACACATGGGGATTGGGTAGAACAGGAGCAGACTTCTAGCCCGGAGTGAATCCAATGGTCAGGCCTGAGGACCCTATTCAGATTGCCGGCCTGAATGTCAGGAATCGGCTGGTCATGCCCCCAATGGTACGCAACTTGGCGTCAGATGATGGCCTTGTGACGGATGAACTAGTTGAGCACTACGAAGCTAGGAGCCGAGGAGGAGTCGGACTCATCATTGTGGAAGCAGCGGCCATCGCCTGGGAACACAGGATAATGAAGCGGAACATAGGCATTCACAGTGATGTGACTATTGAAGGGCTCTCGCGGCTCGCTGAAGGAATCAAGAAGCATGGAGCCCGTGCCTTTATCCAAATCAACCATTCCGGACCCAAGAGCCACATGGACACACGATTCGTGGGCCCCTCTGATATCCCGGTGATGAAGAATAAGATCCCAGAGCCGCTGTCCATTGAAGAGATTGAGGAGATTGTGCAGAAGTTCGTGGACGCAGCACGACGAGCGAAGGAAGCTGGATTCGACGGCGTCGAAGTACACGGCGCTCATTTCTACCTCCTTAGTGCATTCCTCTCACCCTACACTAACAGGAGGAGTGATGAGTATGGGGGGTCAACTGAGAGGAGGGCCAAGTTCTCGACAGATGTGATTCGAGGGATCCGGCGCGCGCTGGGCAAATACCCTGTCATCTTCAGAATGAATGGTGTCGAGAATGTGGAGAGGGGTATCACGATGGAAGAGGGGATAGAGCTGGCCAGGCTCCACGCAGATGCGGGGGCTGATGCGCTCCATGTTTCCTGTGTCGTGGATGAGACCTACAATCCGGGCGTTCCAGCACGCTTCACTGAAGAGACCATGCCAGAGTTCCTCAAGGGATTCGAGTATGACAGCTGTATTCCATGCGCCTCGAAAATCAAGCCGCATGTTGGCGTGCCTGTCATTGGTGTGGGCATGGTCCGTGACGCAGCCCTCGCCCGAGAGGTTCTCGGGAGGAACCTGTGTGACATGCTCGGTCTTGGTAGGGCGCTTCTTGCAGATCCAGAGTTCGTCAACAAGCTCGTGGATGACCGGGATGGCGAGATTGTACCATGGAAGGACTAGCACGAAGCTCCATCTGTCACGTTTAATACCGGACTTCACCTTGGGGGCCATTATGAGATGGGAGGAATTCGCCAGAGAGGACACCATCGAGTGGTTGCTCGAACCAGACAGCCCCGGCGTTCGCTTCTGGGCACTTCAGCAGATACTCGGAAGACCCTTGAAAGACCCGGACGTGGTCACAGCGCAAGAGCAAGTTATGCACTCCGAGTGCGTAACCAGGATCATGGGGCAACAATCCCCGGAGGGTCATTGGGCCTCGCCAGATGACTTCTACCTTCCGAAGTACACCGCGACAACCCACAATCTTCTCATTCTGGCCGAGCTGGGAGCGAAAAGAAACGAGGCAATCGAGCGAGCCTTAGAACACATGTTCCAATACCAACGCGAGTCCGGCCACTTCCTGACTACAATGCCAAAGACGTCGAAGGGAAGGGCAAGCGAGGTGAAAGACGGCTGCTGCCTCGATGGAAACATCCTCTTCTACCTTATCCACTTCGGATACTTGGACGACGCCAGAACTCAACGACTCATCGAGTTCCAAGAGGACTACTACGCTGAGGAGGGCGGTTGGAAGTGCAGAGCGTTCCCAATAAACCCTGAGGGCGTATTCCCGGAGAACTGCTTCATGGGAAGAGTCAAGGTGCTGAAGGCACTAGCAAGGATCCCGGTGAACAAGCGCTCCTCCAGAATCAAAGAGATCATCGCCAACGAAGTGGATGTCATCCTCCAGAATCAGGTCTACAAGTACCTCAAGAACAAGGACGGATCTAGAAAGGAGAAAGCGGGATGGAAACGTTTTGGATTCCCGCTCTTCTACCAGTCTGACATACTGGAGGCACTTGACATCCTCACAGAACTAGGCATCAAGGACGAGAGAATGCAGGACTCAATCGACGTGGTCAATGCTGCCGCGAATGACGACGGACGGTGGCTTCTCAAGGACACATTCAATGGTAAGATGGTCTGTAAGATAGACAAGAAGAACGCGCCGTCAAAGTGGATTACTCTACGAGCCCTACGAGTTCTGAAGAGATACATGACGGGCTAGTGAGACCGCTGCTCTGTAGCACTTGCCGTATGGGGCAGTCTGATCCGAAAGGCGGCCCCTCTGTCGTAGACTCCCTCTAGGTGCTCGATCTTTCCACCATAGCTTTCAATGATCTTGCGACAGAGATAGAGCCCAACACCACCCGATTCTCGAGACTCTGCTCGCTGGAAGAGATGGGGTGCAATCTGGGCATCGACGCCAGGCCCATCATCAATGAAGTCAAGTACAACGTCTCCTTCCTCGATGAAGGTGCGAATGTCAATCTTGACTTCCGGACCGACATGTTGTATGGAATTCCTGATGATATTGTCGAAGACGAAGGGTAGTAGCGACCGCCCGCGAACTCCCACGGAGTCCAATGAGGGCGCGGATATGTACTCGATCCTGCAATCGGGGTAGCTGCTCTTTGCATCCGCCACAAGATATCTGACTATCTGTTCAAGGGTCGTTTCGGATGAGAATTCAGCCTCTGTGAAGACCTGCAGAAGTCGGTGCATTCTTGACGTGGCAGAGGAGATCGACTTACAGACAACCTCAAGCTCTGGCGTCAGACTGGCCTTCATCTTCACGAGTTCTATCTCTCCAGAGATCAGCTGGAGATCATTAGAGAGATCGTGACGTAGTAGTGAAGCGTAGAGCTCCAACTCATTGATTGTGTCCGACAGCACCCTCTGACTCTCTCTCAGTTTCTCCTGCACCTTGGCCCTCTTCAGGCCGATAGCCACCAGATTAGCCAACGCCATTACTAACCTTGCGTCCTCTTCGTCGAAATCGCTGGGTTTGTTTGCCAGACCTATGAGGCCCTCAGCCTTGTCTGAGGTTATCAGTGGCCCGAACATCACGTTGTTCATCACAACGTGGCCCTCGGGCATGAAGCGGACCCAGTCAGAGTTCATGAAGGAGTTGTGATAGGCAGGCCGCTTCTCTCTGTAGGCCACCTCTCGTAGGCCTCGAATCGGCATGGGGAGGCTCTCGTCCACGAAACAGGGCAGACCTCCCGAGTCCAAGAATAGAACCTCATTCTCAGTTCCATCATCAGAGAGGAGTGCTACATACCCGGATACTGCCCCTGTCAGTTCTTTCGCTATATCAAAGACTGCTTTCGCCGCATGAATGAAGTCATCTGACTGTAGAACTATGGAAGCTGCCTCGAGGAGCTTCTCACTCTCATACTCGACGCGCCGCCTCCTTGCTTCTGCAGAGTCCAACTTCTCATCAGGGGCCAAGTCTATCCATTCCTTCTCCGAATTGCATCACTCGCTCAGATAAGCCTACGTTTCAGGACCTGCAGCTCGAATCGAGTGAACACGCCATTCCGAATCTCACTGAGTAGGCGTTGCAGCATTATAGACGGTCTTCTGGTATGAACACTCTGTAGTCAGCTCCCGTGTGCTGATTCCTTAGGTCCATGATGCTATATCCGAGGCCATAGCAGACGACTCGACGTTCTGGCTTCACACTGATGAAGACGATGTCCTTCTCATCATACCCTGAATTGAGATTCATCCTGAGGATTCTTTTGGCCTGGAAGGCCCTCTTGGCAGACCCATCCTCGAACGGGATAATCTCGGCAACTCCACGAAACATGACGTAGCTTGCAGGAGCGAAGCGGACATAGAAGTGGGGGAATGTAATAACGAACGAGACTCGCGGGTCTCTCTGGATGTTCTTCACCTTCTGGTAGTCCTTCGAAGCAAGCATATAGATCCTGAAGGGCTCGTCAGGAGAGGATAGTCCGAACAGGATACCAGTGGAGTGTGGTCGACCCTTGGAATCGATGGTGCTCAGGACTCCGAAGGTCTTCTTCCGTATCTCACGTTCCACAAAGTCGAAGTCGAACCTCTTTTTCATCGACACCAACCCGCTAGTGATCTGCCTCGTTAAGGCGTTTCCAAAGTCCTTTGTTGCGCTTGTAGTAGTCTCTCAAGGTGTCATAGAGCCTGTTGTATACATCTTCGGTGTCTTGATTCGGTTCAAAGACCCTGTCAACCTCCACGAGACTCGCAGCCTTCTCGAAGCTCCCAATCTCGCCGAGGCCCACGTATGCGACGAAGGAGACTCCGATGCTGCCTGCCTCCAGAGGGTTCTTCATCCTGTGCATCGGTTTCTGGAGGATGTCCGCGAAGATCTGTGGCCATAGATTTGACTGTGCGCAACCTCCAATCATATTGACCTTGTCCACTTTCCCGAGCATCTTGCGCTTCTCTACGCCATCCATCATCCACCTAGTGTGAAAGGCAACCCCCTCGAGGACAGCTCGCACCATGTGCTTCTTCTCATGAGCCAGTGACAGATTGAAGTACCCTCCCCGCACGTTGTGGTCATCCAAGGGGCTGCGTTCGCCAAACATCCACGGGGCAAAGAGAAGGTCGTCACATCCTGCAGGTGCGTCAGCTGCGATTTCATCGATGCTCTTGTAGGGGTTCCTTCGCCCTTCCATGCACTCCTGGCACTCCACCCGCGCCAAGTCCTCAACGTGCTTGCACTGATTGCAGTGCCAGTTCTCACGTAGGTGCTTCAGGCACGCTCCCGCAGATTCCTGTTCCGCCACCATGAAGTATCGGTCAGGGATGGCGCTCCTAATAGAACCTGTGTACGTGAAGATGTCCAGTTTCCTGTCCTTCAGGTGGGCACCAAGCCAGGCGCTAGAACCGGCATACAGATGCACTTCCTTTTCACGGATGGCACCAGAGCCCACACCTGCAGCCGTCATGTCACCGCAGCCATTCACAACCTGCGTACTTGTAGTGAGCCCTAGATCCGCGGCGGCTTCAGATGTGAGTGAACCGACAACTTCCACAGAAGGAGCCAGGCGCGGCAACTTATCCTCGTCGAGGTCCATCCAGCCCAGAATCGTGCTAGACCATACGTTCTTGCCCTTCCTGGAGTCCATGAACCAGGTTAGATTCGCGCAGTCCCACGACGTGACGTACTCGCCAGTGCATTTGTGAATGAGGTAGTCCTTGGCATCAAGGAACTTGTGTGTCTTCTCATAGACTGCAGGGCGTTCTTGCATCACCCAGAGAACCTTCCCAATGATGTCCTTACCAGACGGAAGCCCTCCAGTGATTCGCAACATCCGGAGCATCTTAATTGGGCCGGATGATATGTCCTTGTTCTGCCTGGCCGCTCGAGTGTCCATCCAGGTCATACAATTCATGAGCGGCGAGCCATCCTTCGCCACAGGAATAGTCCCCATCATCTGCGAAGAAAACGTGACTGCGGAAACATCCTTTGGGTCCACACCAGATTGCTTGAGCACCTCCCTGCTCATCTTGCACACAGCTCGCCACCAATGGCCCTCAGGATCCTGTTCCGCCCACCCCGGCTCAGGATAGAGCACAGGGTATGGTTCCATAGCGGACCCGACAATCTTGCCCTCTATGTCCACGAGAGATGCCTTGTTACCTCCCGTGCCCACATCATGGGCTAGGACTATACCTCCCATTTGCACACCTCACATTTCTAATCGTTCGACCTGTCCCTCATGGTTAGTGGACTCAATGATGAGTGGCGAGCCCTCACCAGTGATACCGCCTCTCAGTTTGAGATGCTCCTGCATGAGAATCAGGAAGTCGAAGGGGTTCACGCATCCCTCGGGCGGAAGGACCCCCTTCTCAGTTATCTTTCCTCGATGCATGAGGACTGCACCCAGAGCGGCAGGAATTCCGGTCCCCTCGCCCATCGACTGCCCTTCAGACGCAAGCGAGAAGTCGAATCTGTGTGGTTTGCCATCCACCGAACCCTTCATTGTAATCTTCAGACACCCTCGCTGGATTCCGAAGTTCGTCTCCTTCAGGATTCGCTCTCTCTGTTCCAGTATGTATGCGATAGTGAAATCGAAGGGTGTGACCTTCTGTCCCTTGACAGTGATGGGATCCTCTGACACCATCCCAAGACGTACGACGTTCTGAATCAGGCTGTAGTACTCCCACGGAAGAACGCACCCCATGTTGGTCACGCGCTTGCACTTGATGTAGTTGGGCAGAGTGATTGTCTCGGGGTGGGGATACGGAAAGACTCTGTGAGTCCCCACGCAATGGAATTCCACATCCTCTTCTAGGGCTTTGCCGCTATCCTCGAAGTAGCGGACAGTGGTGAACTTACCGTCCAGGTACATGGGAATGTCAGCTAGCATGCTGTGAATCCTATGGGCTACGACTGCCGCGCCTTCTGTTGGTTCGCCACCGTGAGCATGATAGATGTCAATTGAGTCGACTGTGTCAAGCATCTGGTCGGCACACATCTTCACTAGCAGGTTCGCAATTCCGGGCGAACTCCCGAGACCGATGAGGGCTGTGATGTTGGCCTTCTTTGCGTCTTTGTCCATCTTGAGCAGGATGCGCGTAGCATCGAAATCATCACATACGTCAACGTAGTTAATCTTGGAGCCGATAACTGCCTTCAGCACTATTGGACCAAGCTTGTAGAAGGGGCCGCAGCAGTTCACAACCACATCTGAGCCCTTGACTGCTTCTTTTATCTCGCCAGGCTTCGTAGCATCGACTCTAAAGGCAGAGAGGCATTCATCGCCGAGATTCGACGCACACTCACTGGCCTTCTCGAAGTCGATGTCGCCGATGATGATCTCAGAGAAGTCTCCAGCCTGGAGCAGTGTCTTCACAGCCACGGTTCCTACCGTGCCACATCCTCCTAGAACCGTTACACGCGACATGCTAAACCAAGGGCTTCCCAGATATTTAGATATGGCGGACCGAGGTTGGCCGCAACAAAGGGTTTTTTGAGAACACGGATTTCGAGTCTACCCAGAGTCGAGCATAGATGAGCAAGAACCAAGAGCGCCACAACATCTCCTGCATGGTCTGCGGAGAAGACCTAGTCTACGGCGAAACCGCATCTGACCAGACATGCGTCTTTTGTGGCCAGGTCTACTCGTCTCCAATCGCATGTCCAGAGGGGCATTACGTTTGTGACGAGTGCCACTCCGAAGACTCGATTCGATTTCTCGAGAGACTGGCTCGCGTGGACAAGAGCACAGACCCAAAGCAGGTTGTCCACACGGCCCTGATGCATCCAAGCTTCAAGTTTCACGGCCCAGAACATCACAGCCTCGTCCCAGCCGCAATCCTCATAGCTATGAAGAATCGGAACGTTCCCATGGTTGACGGGAGTCCAGTCACAACGGAAACCATCCTGGAGGGAATTCGAAGGGGCTCGAGAATCCCCGGAGGCTTCTGTGGATACGCTGGAACCTGTGGCGCATGCGTGGGTGCCGGCGTCGCGGTTGCGCTCTACGTGGGGTCGACACCAACTAAGGGACCAGAGAGACGTGTCGCACACAGAGCAACATCAGACGCACTCCACCTCTCACAAGATGGACTGCGGCGCTGCTGCAAGAGAGCGACATACTTCGGCCTAACTGCTGCCATGAGACTGCTTCATGACGAGTATGGCATTGACCTGGGAGAGGTGCCTGAAGCCAACTCATGTGAATACTCCTCAAGGAACCATGACTGCGAAATGGCCGACTGCCCGTACTTCCGTGATCTTGGCCCGTAATACTACTCTATTGAGATGCGATCGCCGGATTGCAGGGGCAACATCCGGCTCGCCTCTGCATTTCTTGCTGCGATCTCAAGGGTCCCATAGCTCCCCACGACAAGAAAAGCACCTTCTCTGGGGCCGAACCCATAGCTCTTCACAAGCCCCATCGGTGCTTCTAGTCGACCGGCTCTCACCATGTATTCGTCCTTTTCCATGGGCGGAATGTTTGTGATGATGTTTCCGAATCTGTCAATGCGAACGACCTCGCCACTTCTCCCCTCTTGGTAGAACTCCATCTCGACATCAAATCGGCCCTTACCTTCTAAGTTCAGGAGGCCTCTCTCGCCCGCATCCAGAAGACCTCCCGCTCTTGCGAAGACATCTCTCCCATGGAAGGTACTTGATGCGTCTTCTGGCACTTCAATCCGATACACTGCACGGATACCATCGTCGCTGGCCGCCGGGTAGACAAGCCCGTTGTCAGGCCCAATGTGCACGTAATTCTCAGTCTCGACGAGTACCGCATCCCTTTCCGTTCCCACACCGGGGTCTACAACTGAAACAAAGATGCACCCCTTAGGGAAGTTGCCGTACGTCATGAGCAGCACCCAGGCACCCTCTCTGACGGACTGCGGAGTGATGGAGTGCGTCAGGTCCACGACCTGGGCGTTGGGAGAGTGCGAGTAGATTACACCTCGCATGACACCGACATATTCAGACTGACCGAAGTCAGTGAGGAGTACTATCATCGCTTCGGCCAAGGGCTTCCTTGCACAAGAATCTGGCGAGTACGTGAATTACTCCATTTTGATAAGTCGAATCTCGTTGTAGTCTGTGATGACCCTGATGTAGCCCCGAAGTAGGTTGTCGACCTCCATGTCGCCTGTGTCCACTTTCAGTTTGCCGTCGGAGACCCCCCTGAGTTTCGACGGAGTGGATATGACGATGATGTGCTCCTTCCCCACTCGTCGGATGATGCCAGGGCTAATTTGCTGATTTCCTCTGCCAAACACAATGCCCTGATGACCAATCGGGGAGACCACAATCCACGCTTCCGAGAAGTCCTCAATGGACTGAAGAATGGTATCTTCATTGACATCGTTTTGGATCTTGCCATCTTGAAGCAAGTCAACACCGAGTACAGTCTTCTTCACACCGAGCAAATCGGTCACTGTTTTCACTGTCGTTCCTGGACCAAGAATGTAGGAACCACCCTTCTCTATCTGCTCCAGCACGTAGCGAGCTATTGCTTCCTGGGCCTCATGTTCGTCTATGGTTTCAGGACTTGCCTGCTTCGCGCCTTGGAAACGGGCTGGAACAGCTGGACCCCGTAGGTAGCCGTACAGGCGAATGATGAAACGGTCCTCTCGGATGGCCGTCTCGTCGGCATCCATTACTTCGAAGTCGGCAGGGAGTGCGGCTCCCTGTGAAGCCAGTCTGATAACGTCGGCCGCATCTGCAGGATTGATCACGAAGATGCCGCTGTACATCTTGACACCAGAGGGCACACCAAGAACCAGAAGATCGTCAAGATTGTACTCATTGACTGCATCCAAGATATCACGTGCAGTTCCGTCTCCTCCTACGAAGACGACAAGTTCGACGGAAGACTCATGGAGCGCAAGTACACAGGCTCGAGTGTCTGCCGCGCTGGTTGCCCCTGAAATCTTCACATCTGTCACTTGATATTCAAGATTGGCGTCTCTGGCTGCCTCCTCTCCCATCTTTCCGGGACAGACGAACAGATCGATGCCTCGTATCTTCGAGAGAGCGTTGAGGAACTCCAGTGCCCTCTCATGAGCGATTGGCTCTGCACCCCTCCTTCTTGCCTCTTCAACAACCCCGTCGGTCCCCTTGAGTCCTACACGACCACCCATTCCAGCAATGGGATTCACAAGAAGACCAATCCGCATGATCAGTTACAACCCTTCTCTTCGATGACTTCCCGCCTCTAAAGGGATTCTGATTCGGTGTCTACTTGAGGGCTCCGACCTGCACGGCGGATTGAAACCAGAAGCTCATCCTGACAAGGAGTTCCTCGATGAACTTCTCTCTGTCGTCCGGCGTGGCATCCTCAGGCCAACGATTGCGGCGGTATTCATCGAAGTTCTTGAACGTCCGCCCCCACTTCGTAGTAAGCGGTATCTCCACCTTCCTGTCACATACTGTATTGAGCGCCCGCACGAAAGTGACGAAATCGAGATTCAATCGGATAATCCACTTGCGTACAGCCTTGAAGAAGGCCCTAGACTCCGTACCCTCCCAGGGGAGCGTCTTCACGGCCTCTCTGTCAGACGCGTCCACGCGCTCGATGTTTGCCGAGCACTCCTTGTCGAAGTCGCACTTCGACCTGAGCCACAACTGCTTCTTGTGCAACCAAAGGATGATCTCGTGCGTCCCTTTCTTGCGTAAATGCACCTTGTGGTCCCCTGCTGGGAATATGAGCTCAACGACGCCGCCTTCCTTGAACTTGCCCTTTGCCTTGAAGTATACTTGCAGGGTCCAGGCTAATCCCGGGAGAGCATTGACTGGATAGATTTCGTCCTTTTCGGACATTGTGACCACAGCGACCTTCGCACAACCCCTAGATTAGGATGCCGACACTG
>JAEOUG010000029.1 GCA_016839445.1 Candidatus Thorarchaeota archaeon | reverse complement strand
CTTGAAGAGCATCCGAAGATTGCCCAAGTTCAGGTGATAGGCGTACCCGACTCGAAGTGGGGAGAAGTGGGACGTGCAATAGTCGTCCTGAGAGAGGGGCAAGATGCATCAGAAGAAGAGATACTCGGGTTCTGTCAAGGGAAACTCGCCAAGTTCAAGATACCAAAGTCGGTTCGGTTCATTGAAAGCCTTACACCCTACATTTCCGGAGCAGGGAAGATTCTGAAACGTCGGCTCAGAGAGGACTTCGGTAAGGAGGAATAGTCATGCCAACGAAGAAGATCAACGGAATCAACATGTACTACGAAATACACGGAGAAGGTGAGCCTGTCATCTTCGGTAACGGCGTCTTTTCCAACACACTTGGCTGGGTGAACCAGATCCCCGATCTGTCTAAGGAGTTCCAGATGATTCTCTACGATATGCGTGGCCAAGGACAGAGCGAGAAGCCACGGGAGCCCTATTCCTTCGACCTACACGCCGAGGACCAATTGGCCCTTCTGGAGGAACTGGGCATTAAGAAAGCACATCATGTTGGAATCAGCTACGGAGCTGAGCTTGGGTTGGTATTTGCCCTCAAGTATCCTGAGAGACTGAAGAGCCTGGTTGCGTGTAGCGCTGTGTCGCACATAGATACACTTCTCTACAACATGGCCATGCTCTGGAAGTACGCCTGCGTCAAGGCAGACCCAGAGCTCTTCTACCATGCCACAGTGCCTCTGAATTTCGCAGGGACCTTCATTCGACAGCAAGCTGTACTGCTCGAAGCGGCCAAAGAGAGGTACGCCCAGCTTGATTTCGCGGCCTTGGCCAGACTCATGGATGCTTTTCTGGAGCTTGACATCACGGGTCAAATCTCCAAGATTAGGACTCCCACTCTCGTCATAGCAGGCGAAAAGGACATCCTGAAGCCGCCCTATCCGTACTCCAACACAATCCACGAGAAGATAGAAGGTTCAGAGATGGTAATCATCCGTGACTCTGGCCATGCTGTGACCTTCGAGAGACCCAAGGAGTTCAACAGCATCGTAACGGGCTTCATCCGCAAGCATAGTACGTAGGCGCCAAGTAGGTTGCATTACGTAATTAATCCAGATTCCTTAACAGATATATACCACGGGGCCTTCCATCATTGGTTAGGCATAGAATTCTCTGTGTCTTTACATAGGGAGGACAGAACTTGAACAAGTCTAGATCGTTATCGGTCTCAATCTCCATGCTCCTTGTGTTCTCGGTGTTCCTACCATGTTTCATTGCTGTCCCAGTGGCGGCGCAGGAAGACCCAATCAAAATCGGTCTCTTTGCACCCTTCACGACAGCAGGACTCTCTTTCTATGCACCGTGGACCAAGCAAGGCTTCGAGTTGGGAATGATATACGCCACAACAGAAATGGCCTATGATAACGAGAACAAGACGCAGTCCGGTCGAGACTATGAGATCCTGTACTACGATACGCAGGGCTCAACTACCGAGGCTGCATCACTTGTTACATCGGCCATTGAAACAGACGGAGTTGACATCCTCGTTGGAGCCACATACAGTGGTGTCGCTGCAGCGATAGCACCTATTGCAGAGGAGTATCAGAAGTTGTACTTCATTACTCCAGCTGCTGATGCTTCACTCACAGCAGAGAACTTCAACCCCTACATCTTCCGGATAGCGAGGAACAACTGGCATGACGCCTATGCTGGCGTAACCTATGCCATGGACTACCTCAACTACACGAAGTTTGCATTCCTTGCCGCGGACTACTCGTTCGGCTACAGTGGTGTGGCATCAATGACCGCTGTGATTGAAGAGAAGGGTGGAGAAGTCATTACCACACAGTACGCATCACTTGCTGCGACCGACTTCTCACCGTACATCCTCAATCTACAGTCTGCCGATGCAACCTATGACATCGAGTACCTCTTCATCATCTGGGCCGGCAACTTCGCCTATCTATATGGCGACCTGGCGGCCTATGATGTTGCCTCCGATATGGAAATCTCAGGTGCTTGCATCGACATTCTCTCAATGAACGTCATTGAGGCTAGTCTCACGCCTCCAGCAACATACGTGAACTCAACAGGTCTCTGCCTGTACGGATACCAGCTACCAGACAATGCTGCAAACGATTGGATGGTTGCCCAACACGTGACTCGGAATATCTATCCAGATCTTCCATACTTCACGTTCCGTGCACCAGAGCTCTTCACGGCGAGCGCGTTTGCCACGGCTCAGTTTGTGGTTGATGTAACCAACCATGTGCCTAGCTTGAACCCGCAAGCTATGATCAACTATCTGGAGAGCGGTCTCACCATCAACTGCCCGAAGGGTCCCACCTACTTGCGGCCGCAGGATCACCAGGGACTGGCAGAGATGTATATCGCGAAGGCCGTAATAGATGAAGAGTCCGGATCTGAAACAGAGGGTCTGGTAATTGCCGAGCTTGTCGAGACTCTTGACAGGTTCACTGTGGCGCCTCCGATCAACTCGAACTACACACCGGGTGGAGGCTTCGTGCTTGACCCGTTGACGACTACGATAATCGTTGGATTCGTCGGAGTTGTCCTTGTGGCACTCATCATCGTCTTCCGAAGGAGAAGCTAGCTCAGTCTAATGGTCCAAGTCCCTGACTTGGGCCATCCCCCTTCTTTTTGAACTCCCAATACGGTCAGAGAGCGCTGCTATTGGCTCCAGCTGCAAGGGCGTGACATATCGCCTCATGAAGAGCCCTAGTGAGCTCATCATATTCTTCCTGAGCATCACCCTGAAAGGCCATGTCATTCCAGGAGCCCATGCCACCGAAGACCCAGCTACCAAGTGCTGCCTCGATGAGCTGTCGTGCGTCATTGGCCACAATGCCAGGAGGCAGGAAGAGGTCTGATGTCTGTGACACGTCGTTATACAGAATAGCACGAGCAGAATTGAAGTTGTCCACCCAATGGATCGCGTGCTCGTGACAAGACGCAAAGCTAGATAGATCTCTTAGAGTCAGATCTAGAGTCTCTCGAGCCGCGGAGACATTAGGATAGGTGCCTGTAAGGGGAGTGACTTGCTTCTGGAGTCTCGTGAATCTCGTCTTGGCGGACGGATAGCCCGTTCCCTCAAGATCCGGCTCGTCAGAATACACATCACTTGAATCGCCCATCACAACTTCAAGAAGCCACGCTTTCCCTCCGCCTCTGAAAGCCACGCGGATGTGTTCAGCAAGGCCGAGGTTGTTTGCAGGCCTGCGGTGTAGCACGACCGACTCTGCCCGGTCCTCTGCCAGTCCCTTGACCCATGCTTCCGCGCTCGTCGCGATTACTCGAGGCGCGCCGACCACTCCCTCAGGCAGAGAGTCGAGGAACTCGATGGAGTACAGCCTGTCAGCCACAAGCCTGTCAAGATCAAAGCCGGAGCTCCTACCTCTGATTGAGGTGTTTGCGTAGATAGTCAATGCCACGTATCTTTCAAGTTCGCGAATCATGAGAGTGACTCCTTCTGCTCCTGCAGGCGGGAAGAACACGGACTTTTAAGCCCACACCATCCTCACATCACTTAGCCCGCTTAGCGATTCGGAGGAGATTCCTTGAGTATCGACGAGGAGGGCTTCAGAGCCCATATGAAGAAGAAGCAGAAGACACCAAGCACAATCGAGGCCTCTATTGAGGGCGCCCGAGGATTCAGCGAATTCCTGAGATCCCGTGGAAAGACAATAGAAGAAGCCAAGGATGAAGACCTCGATGACTACGTTGGAAACGTATTGGAGAAGGACAAGGTGGCCAAGCAGATGTGGGCGCTCCGCTACTACTTCGGTTTCATCGGCAACGCGGGCCTTCTCAAGGCAGCAGGAGGGATTAGGGAGCAACACACCTCCAAGAGAAGGCAACCCTTCAAGCTAAGGGACTTCATGAACGTGAGCCCAGATTCATTGCAGAGACTTGAAGCTGTTGGTGTCAGCAACGTGGACCAGATGATTTCGAAGTGCAGGACGCATAATCAGAGAGAGGAGCTCTCAAAGAGAACGGGAGTGAGTGTTGGAGAGTTGCTCGAGCTTGCCAAACTGTCAAACCTGTCTCGTCTGGGCGCTGTGAAGTCCGTTCGGGCCAGGTTGTACTACGACGCTGGTATAGACACAATCCAGAAGATGTCTGAGCTATCAGGGGAGGAACTGAGGAGAATCACGGCCGAGCACATAGAACGAACAGGATTTGATGGAATCCCACCCACGCCAAAAGAAGCAGAGGGCACCGTTCGAGCCGCCAAGAAGCTCGACGATGCCATTGAGTTCTGAGTCTACCTCTGCTCGCTAGCAATTACAGGTCACGTAGACAAGCCACCCGAAAGTGCCAGGTGTCGGATCGGAGCAGACATAACCGAAGCCATAGGCATGGTCATGCGAGGGGTCATCCAGCTGTGGATTTCCGGGATTTGAGGATTTGGAACCATAGAATAATGCGGCCGTGATATCACTACCCTCGGTCTCCATGCAGGCTCTGAACCATGCTTGCATGATGGTGCTGGGCGGTATCAGAGGTGCGATTCCGGTCATGTAGGAGGCAAATCTCACGCCGCGTGTACGAGCATTGTGAGAGCCTGATGCAAAAGAGCAGACCTGATGGACGCCCTGCAGCGTAGGACCCCATCTGTCCCAGACTTTGTCGCCATCTTTGTTCACCCATGCAAGTGGACTACACGCGTCGAAGATTATCGTGTCAAGATCGCCATCACCCAAGCGCATGTGTCCCACACTCAGCCATCCGTCGTCATGAGAGGAGGTGAACGACACGCCATTGGGATTGCCGTGGTCCTGGTAGTAGACTATGTCCACAGCGTCTATCCACTCGGTATCCGTACCACTGAACTGGGCGTCTTTGAAGTCTTCTTCCCACGCCGAGTATTCGCCCCAATTGAACTCTCGACTGAAGGCCCCGTATGTTCCCATCCAGTTGTAGAAGCCCTCGATGTTCGTTTCAGTGTTTGGCAGCGGCGAATCGGGATCGGACAGGCCTACCCATTCGATACCTATCTCCTTCACACCGTCGTCATAAGCGCCCGTGGGAGCACTTGGAGAATAGACCCTCCCACTGGCAGCACTGCTTGCCGCCTCAGATACAGGAAGCAGGAGGAACGAGGAGAAGAACATGCAGAGGAACAGGAGCAGAAGGGCGACTTTCCTTCTTCGGAATAGGAGAAGCGAGCCGACTACAAGAGCAATGGCCCCTACTGATACCGCTACTATCGTGGGATCCATGGTGAAGTCAACCGTTTCTATGGTGACAGCAATGCAGTCGCTGCACCATCTATCTTCGGAATCTCTGACTTCGACACCAATGGCATGAGGCACTGGATGACCCTTCTTCAGAAGCTCAGAGAGCGTTGTTGTCGTGAAGGACTTGGATGTGCTTAGGACTCCATCGAAATCTGAAGACCACTCGTAGGTGTAGGGAGGAGTCCCAAACTGTACCTCACAGTTGAAGGTGATGGAGGTCCCGGGCATGACTGATATCCCGTGGGATGGTGTGGTGATTTCTACCTGAGGGTCGAAAAGGGTGGCATCGATGTAGATTATCTTCTCGAGACCATGACCCAGAGCATCCTCGTCCTCCTTGACTTCAATCTCCCAGACTGGATACAGCAGGTTATTGCTGCCAGGGTTATCGTCTGTTGTGTAGACAAGTCGATGATCAACCACTTCACTAGCACTGATTCCGTGAGCGTCGAGAACAGACTCGTACTCTATCAGGCTAGAAGTCGTGTAGGGTTCAGATGCAATCTCCCTCCACTTCCAATTGAAGGCCAATCGTTCGCCCCCCTCTCCGATGATTACGCAAATCTGGGCAGCATCGCCCGTTATTGGGATATCGCCAACCATGAACTCGTAGTTCACATGATACTGCAGTACTTTCGCAATTGCTTCGCCTGCGTCCATGTTGTACGCTGTAACGTTGGTGGAGCCCACACTGACGAAGACTGCGTTATCGGGAAGCATTCCCTTCTCCCTCAGCCACGCATCTGCCGCATCCTGGCAAGCCGAGGGTGATGGCACTTCAATTCCCAAAGCCACATTCCAGAGTTTCTCATAGTCCGCATACCACATGGTTCCGTCCCGACGGTCTATCTCAAAGGACATGTTGAGATACCTGACCACAATCCGATCTTCTCCTTCCTCGGCGGATATCTCAGGTATAGGAGTGAGAGAGTCAGCCAAGGCTTCAGCCCATGACTCGTTGACCTCCGGCCGAATCAGCTCATAGATAGGCATCTCTGTCTGCGATATGACGTATCTTGAGAAGTCAACATCGCCAACAGCAGCAGGTTCTGCGGGCTCATCACAGACTGAGGCCAGCAGAAGGAACATCATGAACAGTAAGACTACCCTGTTATTCATTCTTCCATCCATCCCTCTAAGTGTACGCGAATACAGCTCCCCCTTCTCGGAGAAGCAGTTCCGAGTGTATTCTCTCTGATGCCTAAAAAGCTCACTAGTCCAACGATGCAGAGCGCTCCTTTCACTCCCTTCCCGAAGTCAACACGACAGGATTGCATGTTTATAAATCCAGATTCAATACCGTGTGTGCTTTCAGAGCTCGTTGCTTGAATAAGCGAGGAGAAGAGAATACTATGGGAAAGAAAGGAAAGGAAATTGTGAAGTTGGACGTCGATGAACTGCTCAAAACACTCAACAAGGCATTCGCAGACGAGTGGCTTGCCCACTACCAGTACTGGGTCGGAGCAAAGGTGGCGGTTGGCCCGATGAGGGGCGCCGTAGTGGCCGAACTCGTGCAACATGCAGCGGATGAGCTGAGGCATGCAGACATGCTGACCGAGAGGATTATCCAGCTGGGAGGGAAGCCTCTACTGGCCCCAAGTGATTGGGAGAAACACACGAACTGCGGCTACCTTGTGCCTTCCGATTCGTCGGTCAAGGCGCTTCTTGAGCAGAATGTGGAGGGAGAGAGGTGCGCCATAGTCACCTACAACAAGATCTTGGAGATGACCAAGGACAAGGACCAGATAACGTACAACATGGTTCTAGAGATTCTTGCGGATGAAGTGGAGCACGAGGAAGATCTTGAAGCTCTACAGGAAGACATGATGGCTGCCAAGGGAATGTTCTAGTCTAACGAAACGGGGCCCTTTCGCGACGAGTGGAATCCAGTCCAGAAAACCACTCATGGAAAGAGGAGGGGGCCTTCAGAGGCCCCAAAAGATTACTTCTTCCTGATGTCAGAAGACGTAGCGACTGCTGCGGGCTGAATGTTGAAGGACTCCACGATGAAGCTACTAGTCCATAATGGAAGTGGCGGTTGCTCGCCCTGATCAAGCATGTCCTGCCAAGCTTCATCGGTGAGTCTGTCATCCATTGGCCATGTGAACTCGTAGTAGGAGAACACGCCACCTTGAGTGAGGACTACTTGGCCTCCAACGTTGACGGCAACGAGAATCACCATTGGTCTTCCTACAGCCTCTTCGAGAACAAGACCATCATTCGGATCTGTATGGACATCAGCGATGACGGCCATATCATCGTCAGCATCCGACACCAGCATGTCGTCGGTGGGTAATTCAACAATGGTCGCCAGCGTTCTACCACTCTTTCTAATGGTCGAGTAGTCAGTGCTATTGAGAGCCACTCCTGTTAGTTCCTTTATGGATATACTCTGTAGCGATAGCAGGAATGAATGAAGGGTGCTCAGCTTGGTTCCTATCGTTGTGGAGAGGAGTGACCTTGATTCAAGACCATCAATCATCATCTTGCACAGTGATGCCAGACGAGCGTAGACTGCAGGCACTGGTTCCACATAGCCATTCGCTTCCGGAGGCAGCCCCGTGAGCTCGACAGTGTATGACTGCTTCGCATAGAGGATTGTATCATGCCTTAGTTCGGCCCAAGATGCAAGCGCAGTAGATAGCTGTTTGTCGACCCAGGCCTCACTCTGCATGAAATAGGGATAGCCCTCACCGGGATCCGAGAGAAGCGGCAGGAGGGAGTAGAGCCAGAGATAGTAGAGATTGTGTGTCCACTCGGACTCTGTCATATTCCCGATCTGATTCCAGAGGAACTGCATCTGCGAAACATAGTTCTCGTAGTGCTTCTCGCTATCGAGTAGCTCCCATGCCCTATCAGAACCAAGTGCAGCCATTACGTCCAGCCCAGAGGGCATCAACCTTGGCTCCATGAGGGTCCCGACATTCGTGTACACTAGCTGACCAAGTATGTAGCTGTCTGGCACATAGCGCTGACCCATGAACCTTAGACCCATGGTCGCGGTGATGTTCAGTGTATCAGGAATTGGGTGCCCGATTATGAGCGGCTCTCGTAGATCCAATGCATCATCAATGAACTGAGCAAGCAGATCATCATCGTCTAGCACAGACAGATCTGTCACTTCTCCATAGATGATTCCGATCAAGTCAAGATACTCGGCAGGTAATAGGTCGTCAGCCGATCCGACAAAGAAGGCGGTAGGCTCATAGAGAGCATCCCAGATGTGTAGTCCAGTCGGACTACCGTCAATGCTAGGTACCTGCTCCTCCAGTGCCAGACTGATCAGTATCGCTTGTGCTGTGTTGTTCATGCCCTTCTCGTTGGATGCTGGAGGAGGCAAGGGTTGGAGCCTGAAAGATACACGACCAAACCACATCATAGCCAAGAAGTAGCGCTCAAGTCGTTCACTCCTAGTATAGTGGCCTCTTGGCACGAACTGAGTGAAGTCCTCTTTGTAGCCCATGAACCATTCCTCTGTCATCTCGGAGTGGTCTTCGATTAGAGAGAGAACATGTGATACAGCCGGCTCGACCTCAGGCGGAAACTCCGGTGAAATGACAGATTCGTTGTCAAGCAACGAGAGGGCGACCTGGAAGAACATCAGATTCCTCATCGCAGCCTCTTTCCATCTCCCTTCCGGAGCCGACTGGTACTGGTCTAGCGACACATCGAGCAAGGTCTCTGTAAGGTTGCCTAGAAGATCCCAGAATGAATAGACCTCGACTTCTCTGAGAGCAAGGTCGTAGAGCACATGGTAGGCATGGAGTACTGCGTCTGAAGACACAAAGCTCGGAATTCCGTCACGGTCGTTCTGGATCAGAATCTCGTGAATCTGCTCATATTGGGATTGGGACACCACAGCAAATCCATTCGACTCTATCATTGCGACAACAGAAGAGGGGAGGGTTGGGAACCTGTTGAGATTGGCAATGTTCGCCAACCCAGGCGCTATGCTGTACATCGGGGAGTTCGGCGTGAAGACCTCCTCGTATGGATGGAAGTCTGCGAAGTCCCCAGGTACAATGTCATCAATCGTGTAGAATGGGTTATTCGGATGCGGGTTCGGGACCCAAGGGTTCCAGAAGGCGCCCCCTAAGAGGCCCAGAGTAGTAACCAGACCGACTGCAAGAAGTGTGGATGCAACTCCTGCCGCAGTGATCTTCCTCTTGACATCTCCATCAAGCGCACTAAGACTGAACGACAGCATAGCTACAGGATAGTGACACTCGTACTTAGTACCACGGATTAGTACACCCCGTCCACAGAGTAGAACAGCGCGATCTCGTCGACTTGAGCAACAGATTAAACGGCAAGCAACACACTTGAAACCGAGCGGAGAATTGCATGTCGGATACTGAAGACGCAGGTGAGGTCGAGTCGCAGCTTCGGGGGAACACGCTTCGCGTATATTGGTATATCCTCTCACAAAACGAGCCTGTTGGAGTCAGAGAGGTACAGAGGGCGATGGGAATGTCTAGTCCGTCTGTCGCCAGTCATCATCTGGCCAAGCTGGCAGCCCTTGAACTCATAGAAAAGCAACCAGACAACTCATACGAAGTGAAGCGGTTCGTGAAAGTGGGTGTACTGCGTAACTTCATGGAATTCAGAGGGAGATTCCTGCCTCGGTACGTCTTCGTAGCCTTCTTCTTCACAGCATACACGATAGCCTACTTCGTTCTGAGCATGCAGACATGGCCAGGCTTCTTCGATAGGTACATTGCTCTGGCGGCGGGAGTAGCAGCGGCCCTGTTCGCATGGTATGAGAGCTACCGGCTCTGGAAGCTCAAGCTCGGCTAGAGAGCCAAAAGAGGTCGAAGCGCTTTTGTGCCCTCATGAGAAACCTATGGATGCAATATGGAGTGAGGGTCTGAAATGACTGACACGTGCATTATTGACTCACTGCTTGAGCAGTACAAGTCGAGCTGCGCAATGCTCAAGGATGCAGTGGAGAGGGTCGCTAGTGATAGGTGGCACCAAGGGACTGGGAAGTGGTTCTTCTCACTCACTGCATATCATGTCGTAGAAACCATGCGATTCTACAACGACTCGAACCCAGAGAGAATGAAGTGGGGGGAACGGGCCGGCTTCACCTGGAGCAAGGAAATGAACATCGAGAAGGATGTCCTACCCCTCATTACCAAAGAGCTTGTGCTGGAGTTCCTAGAGGAGGTCCAAGACGAACTGACCGCTCGTCTAAACGAGCTTTCGCCTCAAGATCTCGCGGAGAAGGACGGGTTCTACTGGTTCAAGTGTGTGTTCGAGAAGTACGTCTATCTCCTGAGACACAACATGCACCACATTGGGGAGCTGGCTCGCACCCTGAGAGAGTGGGGCCAAGAGCCGGCGAAGTGGCGGTGAATCCGGAGCCAGCCACAACTAGGCCAGTCTTGCCGAATCGAAGGCCTGCGGCCAAACAGAAAGATTGTAAGACAGTTTGCACAGGGGAATTCCATGCCGCGGACTCAGAATGCAGCAGAACAGAAAGCGAGAGATCTCATTCGTGAGATGACCTTAAAGGAGAAGTTCCAGATCCTCGCAAGTCATGGCTACCATAGGTTCTACTCGACAAAGCCGAACCAGCGGCTAGGCATTCCATCGTTCAAGGTCACAGACGGCCCTCTAGGAGTGGCATATCACTCCACCCGGAAGAAAGCAACCAGATTCCCAGCAACGATTGCCTTGGCTGCAACATGGAATCGAGATCTTGCCAGAGAGGTTGGAGCGGCCATGGGCCAAGAAGTCCGCGCCTCAGGGAGGCACATGCTCCTCGCTCCGGGCATCAATATCGCAAGGACTCCTTTGAACGGCCGCACGTTCGAGTACTTCAGCGAGGACCCCTGCCTCACAAGAGAGATTGCAGCCCCAGTTGTAGTGGGCATCCAGAGTGAAGGCGTAGGCGCATGTATCAAGCACTACGCCGCAAACAACCAGGAAACCGATCGCGGCTCGAGCAGCTCCGAGATTGATGAACGCACTCTGCACGAGACCTACCTTCGGGCCTTCGAGGGAGTGGTGAAAGAAGCAGACCCTTGGGCCGTCATGTCAGCATATAACAAGGTGAATGGAGTCTATTGCAGCGGACATGAGTACCTGATAAGGGAGGTACTCATGAAGAAATGGGGGTTCCAAGGCTTTGTGATGACCGATTGGTTTGCCACAAGGCCAATGAAGTCGACTGCACAATGCATCAACGCAGGTCTCTCACTTGAGATGCCATGGCCAAAAATCTACAAGACTTCTGCACTTGAGAAGGCTTTCGAAGCAGGCGAGTTTTCCGAGGAGTCTCTTCACGATCTTATCATTAGGTACCTGAAGGTGATGTACATGACTGGAGCTTTCGCAGACGGGCCTCAGTCTACGCCTCAGGCCGTGAGCACCATCCACAATCAAGCTGTCGCTAGAAGGGTGGCGGAAGAAGGAATGGTCCTTCTCAAGAATGAGGGAGGACTCTTACCTCTTGACAAGAAAGATCTCGTCTGTATCTTCGGAACACACCTGAAGAAGAAGTTCGGCAGGCTTCTCTACGGAGGGAGTTCTGCGGTCGTGCCTCCGCAGGAGGTGACGCCACTTGAGGGTATGCTTCGGCACAAGAACGTAATGCCTCCTCCTCAAGACAGACTGCGCTGCGTCCAAGGCGCCCAAGCCTGTGTCGTCTTCGTGGGCCTGGATCACGGAAGAGGAAAGGACTCAGAAACACGAGATAGGAAGAGACTCGAACTCCCCGACAAGCAAGTCAAGCTCATCAAGGAGGTTGCCCTACTGGGGCGTCCAGTCGTAGTTGTCTTGATAGCGGGCAGCCCCATAGCAATGTCAGAGTGGATTGACGACGTGCAGGCCGTTCTCATGGCGTGGTACCCAGGCATGGAGGGAGGACATGCCATTGCCGATGCCCTCTTTGGGACGACCAATCCATCAGGCAAGCTACCAATCACCTTCCCTGCGCGGATTGAGGACTCCCCGGCACACAGCTCTGGCTCCCCGAGAACATATCCTGGAGATGAAGAGAAGCGGGTATGGTACGACGAGGGCATCTACGTTGGGTACAGGTGGTTTGACAAGCAGGGTATCGAGCCGTTGTTCCCGTTCGGATTCGGGCTCTCTTATACGGAATTCAGGTTGGACTACATCCAGCTGGAGAGAGAGATTCTGAACAGCCCAGAAGACACTACGGTACTGGAAGTAGCAATCGAGAACATTGGCGAAAGGCCAGGTGCCGAAGTACTTCAGCTCTACCTGGAGAACACGAACTCACGAGTGGAGAGACCTCCCAGGGAACTCATTGGCTTCGAGAAAGTACATCTGGAGCCAGGAGAAAGAAAAGCGGCGAGGATCACTCTCAAGGCGGGGGACCTCGCCTTCTACGATGCAGAGTCACACAACTGGATTATCGAGGACAGACCTCATGATGTGATCATCGGCAATTCAAGTCGTTGTGAGGGCGACAGCAGCAAGATACTCTATCGTGGCAGAAGGTAGCCGCAATCTAGTATCGCTTCTCTAATCCTCAACTACGTGTTGCGGTGTAATAGGAGAAGCTGAACAACACGAGGAATAGTGCCACAAGTCCAGTAAGAGCCCAGCCAATGGCAGGGACCAAGGGGTCGAACATCGACCATACCCAGCCAATCGTGGCGACCAGGGTGAAGGCAATTTCTGAAAGCACTATAATCTCCACCTGCTCCCACGACTGTGCCCTGTACGCAAGGAGCGAACTCACTCCGAATCCTATCATCAGCGCGGCCATGAAGCGGTCACTGACCGGGTCGAAGTAAGGCCATGATACGAGAGTCACCCACGTATCAGGAGAAATGAAGTACCAGACTCCAAACACGAACGCCACTATCATATGAAGCAAGAATGTATACTTGAGTATAGATGGGATTTCCATAGCGAATACCTCAACTCATTCGAGAATCAAATGAGGTAAGGAGGAAACCTCCGCTTCCATATTTGAGTTTCCCCCGAGTGCTAGAGCTTGAGTTCGTACCACCTCAATTGGCAAGCCAGACGAAAGCCGAGCTTCTCATAGAGAGAAATCGCTCTGGTGTTTGCCTCGCCCGTGCCCACGGCGGCATACTCACACCCATACATGCGCAGCGCCTCTAGCGTCTGTTCCACAAGGAATCTGCCAAGTCCCTGATTGCGGTATTCGGGGAATGTCCCTACGGGGCCAAGAACACCGGTGAGGGGCTTGAATGCAGAGTCAATAGCAAAGGCGCCCACAATGCTAGCAGGCTCCCCATCAACCAAGAGCACTCTACGAAACTCATTTGGTGAGTCACCATAGTGGCCTGCTACGACGTTCTCGGCGAAGCGAAGAGCTTGCTCAGGGTCCGTTACAGACGTATCATCTTCGAAGAGCACTGCATCCTCCGGTTTCGAAGCATAGGCTCGAATGATGTACTCAGCAGTCTCCTGAGGTGTAATCTGTTCCCCGGTTAGGACTTGAAAACTCACCTTTGGCTCTACAGGACGGATTGTATTAGCGAGACGCATGGTCAGGTCGACATTCGGCAAGCCGATTGGCTTGAAGCCCGAGTCACGATAGATACCAAGATGCCACTCAGCCAGCTCAGGGGCGCCATGTGGGTGCTTCAAGAGAACCCGCATACGCTTTGCTCCTCGGCTCTTAGCTAGTTTCCTCGCTTCCTTCATCAGCTCCTTCGCTACCTCGGTGGCGCGCAGTCCTGCAGGCACACCGGGCTCCCACCTTCGCAGGAAAGCCCCCTCGTTCCGCAGACTGAAGCCGACAACGCCAACTGGCCTTTCTGACTTCTTGTCTACAGCAATCACGAAGACACTCCCCTCTTGGCCAATTGTGGACCTTATCTCACTGATCTCCTCATCTCTGTTGAAGTCAAAGACGGGGTCCTCCACGTACCAGTAAAGATCCTCCATCGCCTCTTTCCATGCCTCTGTGTACAAATCGACATCTGTACACTCCTCAATCCTCAGCTTCACAGATGAATACCCAGATACCATTTGGGCTTCCAGCGTATAAGGAATCCGAATGAATGAGTGGTCAAATACTTCATATGGTCCGCTCTCTTTCCGAGTTACGTGAAGTACTATGGAGTCCTTCGATGTCTTATTGGCTAGCGGTGCAGAACATCTAGGGCCCAGGTTCAAAGAACTCGGATACAGAGTACTCAATCTTGAACTGAACTCTGATGGAAAGAGGTTCTTTCCTAACTCAGATGTCTATGTCAGGGTATCGGGCATAGAATCCCTCTCCGACAGACGGGTTGTTGTGATTCAGAGTTGCACAGGTTCGACCCCGGCAGAAGAACCATACTGGACGACCGCCGACAGGGTGCAGGAGCTGGTTCTCATACTAGAAACCTTGCGCCATCCCGTCAAGGTTGAGAAGACCGGCTTCAAGGAGTATAGTACAACGAACCTCGTCCCGCCCAGTCAGATTGATGTCGTACTCACATTCCAACCCTACGCACTACAAGACAAGGCCTTCAAGACCGGAGAGGCTGTGTCATGCGAGATAGCAACTAAGCAGATTGCTTCGTACTGCGACCGAATCTGGAATGTCGGCCCGGTAGTTGACGCGCACTATCAGTGGGTAAGCGATCTCATATCAAGCGGAGTGTACAAGGAGATCGCCCTAATTGAAAGCCTCGTTATGCAGGCTGCCAGGAGTTTCGGTTTCGATGAATACAAGGTCATTGCTCCTGATGAGGGTGCTCAGAAGCGATTCGGTGTGCCAGGGCTGAAGAAGCGGAGAATCGATTCGTACACCATTGAGATGTATGGTGAGGTAGATGTGGCCGGAAAGAACGTCATTCTCATCGACGATCTCACGAAGAGCGGAGGAACGCTTCTAAAAGCCAGAGAAATGCTCCTGTCCCAGGGAGCACTACAGGTTGGTATTGCTGTCCTGCATGTCATGCCTGTGGCGGACCGAGGAGAAGAGCGCTTTGAAGAACTGATTGAGAAGTCTGGCGGTCATATAATGGTTACAAACAGCGTTCACACGGTTGCCTTCTGCAAGAAACACCCAGATCTCGTCCACGACATTGCGGAGGATATCATCGCGGCAATCCGTTGACCATGCCATGCGGGAGAGTTACGCTTATTTCAGTGACTGAAGGTATCGGTACGAAGGAAGATGAGAATAAAGGCAGTTCTTCGAGACCCTGAGATTCTGAAAATGACTGCAGGCTCTAAGGAGCGTGTTCAAGCAGCAGTGAGGAAGAACCTGGACAGAGCTGTGAGCCTAACAAGTCTGCTCAAGGTTATGGGGTTCGAATCGGAAGACAGAGCAAAGATGCTTGACAGCATGAAGGGTTCGAGAGTGCACATTTGGCTCATCAACTCGGGTATACAAGACGTCATACTCCTCTCTGAATCAGAAGCACCTGATCTCGAAGAGAGAGGCTACAGATGGCAGTGATGGAAGACTAGAGCAGTTCTCTCCGACGCTTGGCATCATTGACTATGTCTTCAATACGTCTGGATATCTCTGGTGGGGTCTTCCCTTTCCTCTTGCGCAACTGCCCTCGTATGTCTTCAAGTTCGCCAATGATTCTGAAGATGTCCCCTTGGACATCCTTGACGATATCATCATCAAGATCTTCAGCGGAACGCGCATTCAGCACCGATTCAAGTGATGTGAGGACATCGTATTGCACGATGACGTTCTTGGCCAGTTCAATGTAGAGCTCCGGCGCACACTCAGATTCAACGAGTTCGTCTTCCAACTCTTCCTCCCTCCGGACCAGGACATAGCGCAGTGCGTTGTAGGCTTCAGGCGTAGACTTGAATTGAGCCTGATGATCACGTGCTTCTCTCAACGCCTCTTCAGCCCGGCCCTCATCGTGGAGTAGCCTGCAGAGGTCTTCTCTGACACAGTGAGAATCCGGTGCCTCATCTAGCGCCTTCCTGAATAGGTCTTCGGCCTCACTTATTCTGAGGCTATTGTCAAGGAGCCTTCCAAGAAAAGATACTGCGGGTTCGTGAGTCGGTGCCACGGACAGGACCTGCCTAAACATGGTCTCGGCCGCGCTCTCGCGGTGCTGATAGGCCAAGACCTCTCCTATTCGGGTCATTATGTCAGCATTCTGTGGATTCTCTGATAGAGATGACCTCAGACGCTTCTCCGCCTCAATGTACTGCTCGTCGTCTATCAGTTGGTCGACTTCTTTCCAAAGCTGGTCTAGCTCTCTCGAGTAGGAGAATGGCACAGGCAGTCCTCACCAGCATCAGAAGAGAGCATGCGAGTAATAGTCTTTCTGAAGGTGTCAAGTGAGCGAGGGGCGCCCAATATGATGGCAATACTTGCAGAGTCCTTTTTATGGAATCAAGTCGAGGGCACACAGGGTACAACTGATGCTGAAAGTCCACAATACCCTAAGTCGAAAGAAGGAAGAATTCGAACCACTTGAAGGAAACCATGTTCGGATGTATGTCTGTGGTCCGACAGTCTATGACTATCCTCACATAGGCAATGCCAGGTCCTTCGCCGTGTTCGATACTATACGCCGCTTCCTTGAATATACGGGGTACCGTGTGACCTACGTGACCAACTTCACGGATGTGGACGACAAGATGATTGACCGGGCAAACCGAGATGGAGTGGCGGTTTCAGATCTTGCAGCCAAGTTCATCGCGGAGTACAGACAGATTGCTGATGAACTGAATCTGAAGCCCGCAACGGTGAACCCAAGGGCCACTGAGCACATCGATGATATCGTCGAGATGGTTGGGCTGATCCTGAAGAACGGGAAGGGCTACGCTGTCGATGGCGATGTCTACTTCGATGTCAGCGAATTGAAGGAGTACGGAGCTCTCTCAGGCATTAATCCTGAGGACCTCTCTGCGGGAGCTCGAGTAGATGTAGACGAGAAGAAGCAGGACCCCAGAGACTTCGCGCTGTGGAAAGCTGAGAAGCCCGGAGAGCCTTCTTGGGAGAGCCCTTGGAGCAAAGGTAGGCCGGGCTGGCACGCCGAATGCTCAGTCATGGGTAAGCACTACCTAGGCATACCCTTCGACATCCATGGAGGAGGCCAAGACCTCATCTTCCCGCACCATGAGAACGAGATAGCTCAGTCAACAGCCGCCTACGGAGAGCAACCAGTGAAGTACTGGCTCCACAACGGATTCTTGACTATCAACAAAGACAAGATGAGCAAGTCGGAAGGGAACTTCGCCACAGCCAGAGAGGTCCTCGACAACTACGATCATCAGGCCGTTCGATTCTATCTCATCTCTGGGCACTACCGACAGCCCCTTGATTACAACGACGACGCGCTGAGGCAGGCCACACAGTCTGTTGAGAGAATCAGAAACGCTGTCGACTCCGTTCGAGGTAGAATATCAATCCTGGAGAAGGCAGGCAGCAGAGAAGCTGAGGCAGACGAGAAGCTCAGCGAGGCTATTGCGAAGCTTTCAGAGGGGTTCGTGCGAGAGATGAGTGACGACTTCAACACTCCCGGGGGAATCGCCGAGGTGTTCGCCTTCATTCGTGAACTCAATACTCTGACACCTGAGGTTGGAGGCGCCGCCGTTCTGCGTGAAGCACTTGCCACGCTAGGAGTCCTCCTTGAGATACTTGGGCTTGAAATGTCAGAGAAGAAGGTCGGAGAGGGTGACAGCTCATCATCGGAGGTCCTCAAGGGCTCGATTGACCTGCTCCTGGAGCTTAGAGAGGATGCCCGGAAGGCGAAGAACTTCGCGACTGCTGACAAGATTAGAGACCGCCTCGCCGAAATCGGAGTGCTTGTTGAGGACACCAAAGACGGGCCCACTTGGAAGCTGAAGTGAGCCCCAAAACTGGGACCAGCACGGATGATGGCACATGCCGAAAGATGGAGCGTGTGCTTGACAGCTCTGCAAGAGCCGCTGGTTCGCACCTTTTTCCGGCAACAACACTGCGCCGAATATGCCACTTATATAGGCCCACGCGAAGCCCCACCCGTGGGCATTCGTTTGGATAGAGAGAAAGCAATCATCACAGATTCTTTGTGCAAGCAGTTTGGACCAATCCGAGCTGTGGATGATCTCAGCCTTGCCGTTGGTCAGGGTAGTAGGTTTGGATTCCTGGGTCCGAACGGAGCTGGGAAGACAACGACAGTGCGAATCCTCTCAGGCCTCCTGCAGCAGAGTAGTGGCTCTGCAACAGTCTGCGGCTTTGATGTTGCCAAGGAGAGGAATAAGGTGAAGGAAGTCACAGGGCTTCTACCTGAGTCACCCGGTCTCTACTCCAAGCTGTCTGCTGTGGAGTTCTTGGAGTTCGTGGGTGCTCTCAATAGAGTAGGAGGAGAGAAACTCATGAGGCGCATAGATGCGCTGCTTGGTATTCTTGGACTTGAGTCTCGCCAGGATGACCTCCTCGAGTCGTATTCATCAGGAATGAAGCAGAAGGTGCTCGTAGCCTCGACTCTCCTGCACGAACCTAGGTTGGTCTTTCTCGATGAACCGACTTCCAGGCTTGATCCTGCTGCAAGCGTTCTTGTGCGCGACCTGATCCTAGCTCTTGCAGAGGAAACGGAAACGACCTTCTTCATCTGCACACACATGACCAGCTTCGCGGAGGACACATGTGACATAATCGGCATCCTGACTAACGGGTCGTTGCAGGTCCTGGGCTCACCCCAAGACATCGTCGAGCAAGCCGGCGCAGATGACCTTGAGGATGCCTATCTGAAGATTGTCGGGGGCCAGATAGACAGGGAGTCGCTTCTCACCTGGAGGAAGTAGGTTGACCAGAGTCTGGTTCGCCATCGCCAAGGCGGAGATGCTGGTTCGTACGTCGAGACTGCATCCACACAGGAGGGTGCTCTACCCGCTGATACTGCTGATGGGCATTCTGTGGGCCTTGGTGGGTGCACCACGTGTGCTCTCGATTGTCCTTGGAAGACTCGGATCTGCCTTTGAGATGTTAGTTGCCACTTCCATTCACAGTGTCATGAGAACGGTGATACTGGTCCTCTTCCTGTTCGTACTGGTTGTGCCCCTCGCCAATAGTCTAGAGAACGTCAAGACAGACCAATGGGAGATCATCTTCAGCAGCAACGTCAGCACAAGAGACCTATTGCTGGGAACTTATATCGGGAAGATTCCTGTGTATGGCCTCTTTGTCATCTTCCTAGCACCCGTCATGATTACACCATTTGCCTGGACATTTGGAGTCACAGTGCTTGGCCAAATCCTGATGTATGCAATCATCTTCGTCTTCACTCTGGCCACCATCTTTCTGTCGAATGTCCTGAGCACAGCACTGCATGCGAAGATTGGTGAGTCACCGAGAGGAGACGACATCGGCAAGGCGTTGAGCTGGGCCCTCATCCCGCTCGTGGCAATCCCAAGCATGGGCATGTTCTACTGGACAGGAAGCATCGTGTCTGCTCTCGGACTCGGGGCAATGTTGATTTTCCCCACGACTTGGTGTGCAGATCTACTGACTATGACGGCTGCATACAACAGCAGTCTTCCGCCATCGTCCATCGCAAACATTCAGAATTACTTGATCGGAGTGCCTCCCACTGTCGAGCTAGCGCTCTTGGCAGTCTTCATCCTGGGTCTCTTCGTGGTAGGGCTTCGTAGTGCTGACAGGCTGTTCGCCTACGGCGCAGGTCCGGTGACGAAGAAGATTGCCAGAGCGGGCCGCGACAATCTTTTCATCAGAGGCATTAAGCGCATCTTCGGTCAGCAGTTTGGAGTCGTCATGGCAAGTGCTATGAAGGACTACACACGAAAGCTGCAGAACGTGGCGAAGCTCTCCTATGGTGTGTTCCTTGCACTCTTGGTCCCGCTTATGTTCGCGTTTGGTCCTTTCTCGGAGCAGATTCCTGATCCACTATTCGTTCCGATTATGACAAGCCTAGCAATCGGTATGATGTTGGGAATATTCAGCGGAGTAATCTTTGGCGGTATTGGGTTCTTGGACAGCAAGGACCAGATGTGGATTCTCAAGAGCGCTCCAAGCGGAGTCAACCGTTATGTGCTAGCTAGAGTGCTCTGCTACTTGCTACTGAGTATCCCGTACGCTGTCATTCCCTCTCTCTCTGCAGGTCTACTCATTGGACTCTCTTGGCAGAACATCCTGCTCATTATCGCCCATGTCTACTGTGTTGTTGCAGGAGGAGTATTCGTGGGAATCGGAATCACTGCCGCAAACCCAGCCTACGACGACACGTCAAGTGGAGCCTTCACAGCAAACACACTAGCCTCCATCTTCGCTATGATGATAATGATGATGGTCGGTCTAATCCAGGGAGTCCTGATTGGTATCAAGCAGGGTGTCTTTGCTCAGGCAATCATATCTGCCAGCATCCTTCCCCCCTTGGTGGGGCTTGTCATTCTCGTCTTCGGGACGTACCGACTCAACATATCGGAGGTCGCGTGAAGTGCGCATGCGGCTATTCCTTATTCTCTGCATCCTTATGATCAGTTTCTCCTCCGCAAGTCAGACGGCAGTTGTAGTCCTAGATGAAGAACAAGAGCCCCGCACGGTGAGAAACACGACAACTAGTGGCTATGTAGAGGAAGTCCCGTACGTCTGGCAGCAAATCAATGGCTACTGCATGCCATCTGCGATTTCCATGACCCTGCAGTCTATGGGTATTGAAATGGACCTCGCCACTCTCTTTGCAGCAACAGGAGCTGGCTTCTCTGCCGTCTATGTCAATGTAGAGGACATGTGGTCGTTTTACCCAGGCGTCATGTCAAGACAGGCACAGTGGTTTGAGTCATTTGCAGAACTGCACGGCCTTGAAGCAGCCATCTATCTTGACTCTGACACTGACTACGGACTCACAGCCGCTCAAGCAGTCGCAGGAATGGGGCAGGAATTCATTGACTATCACATGGAGAATGTGACACCGATTGACATAGTCAGAAGCACAATTGACGCAGGTTACCCACTGGCGATTGTAGTAGACACTTTCTATCTTCCACATGAAGACTGGGACATTGTAAGAGATATGGGGATTACGCTCCAGAATGGAGGAGTTGGCCATGCGATAGCCATCGTGGGCTATGACGACCTAACGAGAAGAGTGCAGGTATACGACCCCGGTATTGGCCTGAACGCAGATGATTACGGGTACCCGTCTGATGGCAGCTACAACTACAGCATGGCATATAGCACCTTGGACGTCACATGGCGCTCCGCGGGCTATGTCGCCTTCTACGTCGCTCCGGGATCCGGCCCCCCTGAAGACTATCAGGAGAGGCTGGCGAAGTATGTCACAGAGAGGCTGCTTGGAAACAGGACCTCGTATTTCCGGGGCTATGAGAGCTTCTTCTATATGAGCGCAGGTAGCGACGCCTTCAAAGGACTTGCACTTGACATGACTCCGGCGACTATAGAGTCATACGTACGACGACTTCCCGAGCAATACTGGCAACAGGCGCTAGCCTTGCTCGGCACAAATCTTGAGGCGTTCCTAACAATGCAGTACTACTCGTACAGAAGTGCACTGGCACGGCTGCCTGGCCTCCTACTGGACTATAACCTGACTGAGTTTGTGGGGATTGCCGCTGAAGCCCTCCCCCACATGGAAGCTTTGACAAGCAACATATCTGTGAGAGCCTCTGCAGATATCGTGCCCCGAGATAGCCTGTTCTTCGAGACCTTCTACAACATCTCCCAACGCTATTCGCAGACTCTTGACCTGACATCAGCAGTGAGAGAATACTCTGACAGTCTTGAGGAAATCGCCGGCCACTGCGTCGCTTCCGCCGGATATTGGGTGGATGCAGGTAGGACTCTGGCAAGACTGGTCGAAACCCATCAAGGTTCGCCAACAGAGCAAATCCTCCTAGCAGTCACGGGGGGATGTTTCATCGTGATTTCATGTGTAATCATGAGGAAGAGAAGGAACCAGTAGAATAGAGCGCAGAGAACTACAGTCAATCCGACATCAAGCTACGAGTGGGAGGCTTCGGTGATGGTTGTGTGCTTAAGCTTACAATGACTTCGGTTTAATACGTACTTGGTAGAACGAATTACGGTGGATGAGGTGCGGAATCGAGCATTACTCATAGCCACATGCATCTTCTTGACTGGTGCCGCAGGACTGCCCGAGACTGTCATTGCACAAGATTCCCCCGCCCCTATCATCATCATAGACTACTCCCACGGTCAGGATCAGAATGTGCAAGGCAGATACTACCATGACCCCAACTTCTTTGGCAATCTCTCAGAGATGGGCTATGAAGTCGTCATTGCCACTGGCGGACTCAATTCGTCGCTTCTGGAACCTGCCAAGTGCATGATTCTTGGCTCCATATATGGAGAGGACAACGGGTTTGACGAACAGGAGTTCAACGCAATTCAAGAGTGGTTCCAGCAGGGAGGGAAGTTCATCTGGGTTGCCTACGACTCAGACTACTCGGATGACCCTGAAGGGTGTCACTTCATCAACACGAACATGAGTACAGTACTGGAGAGCATCGGATCCAAGGTCTATGGTGAGGACGCCCACATTGCAGATGACATAATGAGCTGCGGAGCGACCTACAGAGCAATCGCAAACACAACGAGCGACGATCCATTCGTAGCAAGGGTTGTAGAGGGCGTGGACCAAGTCCTGATGCACGGTGCCACTATGCTCTACGGAAGCAACAGCTCGACGCCTAGCCGATACGAGTCGCCGGTCTTGCTCGAAACCGTCACGATTCCCAGTGTTCACAACATTCTCTTCTACAGCCCAACTGCCTATGTGGAGGACTGGAATCCTCCGCCGCCGATTCTCTACGAGCAGGCTCAGACAGGATCGTTCGTGGCGGCCACAATTCAGGTGAACGTCGGCATCGATGGTGACAATGTAATCGTTGTATCGGGAGGAGCCCCTTATGGATCCTATTGTCCAATGTATGCAGATTCGTATTATGACGTCCCCCTGACGGGCAGTCGATTTGTGCTGCAACTCGTGGAATTCGGGATGTCCTACCCACCGCCTACTATAGAACCAGTGCTTCTCATCATAGGCGGTGTCGCTGTCACAGCGGTTGCAGTCGTGGTCCTCTTGCTGGACAGAAAAAGGGTCCAAGCCTAGTGAATCTGGTTCCTGACATTGACTAGCAGACCCGGATCATCTAACACGTAGATTCTCGGAGTTGGGGTCTCGGTCAGGAATCTGGCGACAATCTCGCGGAGCTGCTCTCGGACCTGCTCTGGCCCGTTAACGGAGCATCCCTCCATTCGGTAGATGCTGCGAAGCTCCTCTGGATCAAGTCCGCTAATCACCTTGATGTTACCCTCAGCAACGTCCAGAAGGATGCGGAACAGGTCAGGAGGCTTCTGATTGCCTATCTTGAATGTCTTCTCAGAGCAATAAGTCTGGATGACGAAGCGCAAGGCATCTTGCACTTCCATATCCTTTGCTGCACGCATGGCTTCCTCATATCCAGCACTGCCAATGCCATCCTCGCACGGGGAGAGGAGCACAATCCATCCCTTCCTGTCATGACGGATGGCGTTCCATGCTGCATGAATTCCCTTCCCTGCCTGGTACAGATTCACACCAAGTTCACCAACTGAAACAAAGACCAGGTCAGCAGGCTCATCAACTTCCACAACCCTCAGGGCCCTGAGCGGAGCGGATGCTGCCTTGTGACATTCGACAATATCACCTGCCTGCAAGTATACTATTTCGTCGTGGTGGACAATGCAGTCAACGCAGAATATGGGAATTCTCTTCTTCATTAGCTCAGCAATCTCAATCATGTCCTGAATGACAGGGTTTCCTTCGCAGTTGCCAAGACGACATCCCTCCACGAAGCCCTTCTCAAGATCGAACATCCTCGGGTGATTAACTCTGATTGTCTCCCTGCCTGCAACGCCCGGACAGAAGAGCTTGACAGTTCCGGCCTGGCCTGCGAAGTAATGGTACTCACTATCACTCAATGGAATGAGAAGACAGGAGTCCAGTGCTTGCTGGTCGATGAGGATTGGTGTGCCTCGTGAGGTAGTCCCAACGTTCGTGTTTCCGCTATCGCAGTCGTGCGCGAGAACGTGGTCCTTCCACTCTGCATAGAGCTCAGGACCCAGGATTCTCTGCTCGACCTCCTTGGGGCTAGCAGGAACATGTGACCCACTGGAGATTATGATGCCGATGTCCTTCTTCTCCACTCCGGCTTTTAGCAGACGCCCAGCCACCAGCGGTAGAAGCACCTTAGTATGTAGATTCGGACGAGTCTTGTCATCAACCATGAAGAGAACACGCTTGCCAGGACCATACGACTCCTGGACCAACTGCTCGAAGGGCGGGGTCCCGAGGGGGGAGTCGAGCACTTCGTTCAGTTTCTTCTCGAGGTTGCTGAAGTCTGGCTCGTAGTCGCCGATTCGTACGATGTGTACATCCTTGATATCTCTAGGAATGAACTCATCAACGGTCGTGTCACCGTACTTGAGAGGTGTCTTGTAGTAGGACATAGCACAGCCCGCCAATGGGCTTCCTTACTCGATATGTAACCATTTTGGTGTGTCTGCGAGGCAAGATGGCACAATCAAGAATCTTTATATGTTAGACAAATCTAACTTAAATGTTAGACCAGTCTAACTTTTCTCTCTGCGCAACAACACGAGGATCAGAGCATGAACCCCGATGAAACCAAGACACAGAGGCTGAGTCACAAGACACTCACATCTGTCAGGTCTGGTGCTGT
>JAEOUG010000005.1 GCA_016839445.1 Candidatus Thorarchaeota archaeon | reverse complement strand
TCTTCTTGCTAGTTGGCTATCTGTTCTACCTGCTATTCAGAACCTACCCAACCGGCGATGACCGCGCTTCACTGGTTTCGTACGTAGCTGCCCTACTATCTCTGATCACTCTAGGCCTTCTTCTCTCGCTTCTGGCTGTTTCATCGATGGTCAGTCCTGCCGATAGGTTGAGTGTACTCCTCATTTCCATAGTGGACTTGATTGGACTCGCAGCACTCCTTCTGGACCTCAGAAGGATGATTCAGCAAGACAAGGGCACTGCCGCGCAATCATCTCCAGTGTAGGTCCTTCCGAGCTCCAATGTCCTTCATTGCTCGTAGTATTAGATCCATGCTGATGAGGCGGTCACACCTTAGGCATATGAAGTGGTGAGGGCCACGCCATTCTACTCCTGCAGAGAAGTCGAGGGAGTTGCCACATCGTGGGCAATACATCTGTTGGCTGACAGGAGAGGATAGAAATTCCTGTGTGAGCGACCGGAAGGGAAGCGCACGGGGCTCCGTCGTGGCGGCGTCTCTTTGCGATTTCAGATTCCACACATCCATGACGGGTGAGGAGCGCTCGTTCTTTAAGAGCGTGCAATACGTAAGCCTTCGAAATCCGCGCATCATCTGAGTCAGTCACCCCGTTCTGGACCAATGCGATTTGTGGACAGAAACACAAGAGGAATCATATCATAGTTGGACTCATCACGTGTGAGGAGATGTCGTTGAAGATGAGGAGAGTCCTGTCGGTTCTGTTATTGCTCTTGTCGCTCCTCCTCTCCTCAGCAGTACCCGGATTGCTCACGGAACGTCCGACTGCTCTGGCACCGAGTAGTGCTTCTCGCGAATCTTACGTAAACCATGAGCCCATTGAGATCGACAACAGGGTAGATTTCGCAGGCTACGGTATCCCTGGAGCCGGATCCGAGTCTGAACCGTACGTGATAGAGGATTGGCACGTAGATACCACCACCAGCTTCCAGTGGTGCATACGGATTCTGCTTCAAGACCTAGACATACACCTGGTGCTGAGGGATTGCCTCTTCGAGTCGCAAGCAGGCTGCCTGGATGTTCGAGTTCATGGGAGCCTGAGAATCGAGCGATGTGTCATTCTGGGCGAGTGTAACATCAGGAATATGGTGCAGTTCGACTTCCTCGAGTCCTCCCTTGAAATAGGAACGCTGGACATCTACGGTGCAGAGAATTGTCGTATTGTGGGCAACATCTTCGTGAATGCAGACGCATACGCCGTTGACTGCAATGCAGCCATGGCCACAGTAGCCAACAACACGTTCACCGATTGTGACCTCGGAGTTGGGACTTGGTGGCCGGGCTCATACAATGTGACGCGCAATGCCTTCACCCGGACAGCTCTGGGTGTCTTCTGCAATGGTGCCTCCACTTATGTCGCAGAGAACAACTTCACTAGTGGAGAAACGGCCCTCTCGGTGGCGGGGGTTCTTGCTGAAAACAATCGAATCTCTAACTACACTACTGCACTCCATCTCTTCGTCAATGGCGGACATGTGACCTTCAGACACAACACGGTTTCAAATGTCAGTGTCGGAATCGAAGGATACCGCTCCTTTGAGTGCAACATCTCGGACAACGACATCGAGGTGACGGGACCGTACGCAATGGACCTTGACAGATGTCGTCAGATGAGAATATCAGACAACAGAATGATTGGCGGCACCATCAGAATCGAGAACTACTCAGCTCTGGCGGACAGCATGGTCTTGGAGGGCAACACAGTCAATGGACTCGACTTTCTAGTCATGGTCAATCGCCAGAACATTGAGGTCTTAGGAACAGAGATCGCTCAAGGCTTTCTTGTCGGATGTAAGAACTGCACAATCACGGGAGGGCTCTTTGAGGACCTGCCAGTGGCAATTGCCCTGTACAACTCGCAGGGACTCACAGTGCGCGGCATTGAGGTAACAGGCTGTGCTCGTGGCCTTGACATAGAGTCCACGACAAGCACGCACATCGAGAACTGCGCCTTCGTAAGTAGTGGATTGGACATCTATGGAATGGAGCTTGCCCACTACAATCACACCACCTCCAATGTGACCCTGAATGGAGGACCTGTGGCATTCATCCATGGACTGTCCAACGAGACGTTCTACCTTGACAGCTATGCCCAGGTTCTGTTCTTTGGAGGAGAGAATGTCGATCTTGTGGGCGAGTACATGGAGCCCGGTTCCACTGGAGTTACCATTGCTGGATGCAGCAACTACACGCTCAGCGGTATGGCAATCGGCAACTTCACAAGAAGAGGCCTCCTACTCTTTGGATCAACCAATTGCACGATCTCAAGCAACACCTTCGAAGACAACGCGGAGGCGCTGGCGGTCGTAAGCTGTACACATTGCGTGATTAGGAACAACACTTTCACTGGTAATGCAGCTGGAATTCACATGGGCGATCCCACATCACTATACAGACCAGTTGCGAACTTCGTCTTCTACAATAGATTCTCTGGCAATACTCTGCATGCGTGGGACCAAGAGTGTGGCAACAAGTGGGACGACGGTGTTTCGATGGGCAACTGGTGGGCACCATACTCAGGCGGGTGTGTTGTCATTCCATCGTATGGAATAACGTACGACATGGAGAGCAACTTCACGAAGCCCCTTGACAGGTTTCCAAACGGACTTGTTGGAGACCCATTCGCACCTGTCATTATCGGGCCTCCCGACGAATCTGTCTTGGAGGGCAGGGAGAAGTTGACCATTGAGTGGGATGTGAGGGACAGGTACCTAGGCTACTACTACATCTACGTGAACTCGACGCTCGTCAAGTGGGAGATGTGCAAGCTCTATGCGCCGCCCATCTATCTGACTCTCTGGAATCTTACACGGGGCTTCTATAATGTCACCCTCGTAGCCATGGACATGAGCTGCAATGTTGCTGTGGACACTGTCTTCGTGTATGTGACAGCGGGAACTAGCACCACCCAAGGAACTGACGAGGGACTCGCCAGCTTCGCCCTTGTGATATCAGGTACCGCAGCTGCCGCTCTGGTTACTGTGATCGGCGTTCATCTATACCTCAAGAAGAAAGGGGCACCGGGCTGAGCACAATCGATACGCGGGAGTTCACTTGTCAAAAAGGGAACGAAACATCTCATCACGAGATGGTGTGTCCGAGTCCTTGAACATGGAGGGGAATCTCCTCATTAACGTGTCCGCGTTAAGCAACGCAATGTCTTGACTCAGGGATTGTGGAACCTCTAGCTCTACTGCCTTAGCTGCTGTTTCAATCTCCTTGTCCCGCAGAAGTCTCACAATCAGCATCATCTTCCTCTCGTCAGTCATGAACTCACGAGGATCCTGAGACTCCTCATAGACATCGAAGAGCCTCTCAAGAACAAGGAAGACCACTTTGTGTTTTGCGAACTCATCTGCGAGTTGGAGCAGACGTATTTCGACCTCTGCATCATCCCATATCAGAGTCCAACCATCCATTAAGTCATAGAGTGTCTTCTTCATTGCCAACCTGCAACTTGTGACAGACTTGGCATATATGAGTCAAGTTTGCGGCGAAAGAAAGAGGGGATGGGTGGACTGCCCACCCATCATCAGCTAAAGGGATTACTGCTCCTGGTACTTCACAGCAATCTTGCCCATTCCGTAGATGAACAGAATGAGCAGAAGAATCGCTCCCAGGTCTGTCAGTGCAATGGTGACGAAGTTCGAGAAGAACTCGATAGAGACCGGGAAGGCAACCGCACCCCATGGATAGACGAAGATGTACGCATTCACGTTGTAGACAATACCAAGGAGCCAGACGATCACCATGACCATGTAGAAGACCTTGGACAAGTCAGCGAAGATGGGCTTGACTCGTTCTACAAGATACATGCCCAGCAAGTTGAAGAGACCATATGCCAGCAGTACAATTCCAAAGGCAACAGCCAAGCCGCCGCCGATGAAGATGAAGTGTGGCACAATGTGGTTCCAGCTTACTGGATCAACGAATGCTTCCATGTTCCAGCTAGCGTAGAAGCCGCAGGCGAGAACAATCAAGATACCCTTGATTATGTGGAAGATGTTCTTCACGGGATCCCAGTTAGCGATTCTACCCTCAAGGAGCTGGGCGAGGAAGTAGATTATACCGAGGACAATGGTCAGGGCCGCTGAGGCGGTCTCCTCGATGGTAGCAGGACCAAGAGCGAACCAGACAATGCCGCTGATGGTGATGCCAAGTCCAAGGCAGTACCAAGCCATGTTCTCCTTTCCGATTGCATAGTAGAGGGGAAACAGCACACCCAATACTAGAGCGAAGTAATAGACCCAGAGCACTATGTAGTTCATACCCAGTGCCTCTGCTGAGAGGTATGTCAGGGGCATGTACACCAGATAGAACAGCAACAAAGCTATTGCTGATAGATACTGGATTAGTGTCTTCAGGTCGTATTCACTACTCAATTTCAAACTCACTCTCCCGAGGCCAATAAGGCCCGAAATGGTGTAAAACTAGGCTACACGGTCAGATAAAAACACTGTTGATTTGCAGAACTAGATGGCGCCAGAAGAAAGAGAAGCGCGTTTCGGGGCGGAATCGCGCCGAGGTCGATGTGTGAGTAGAGGCACAGAGGACTGTATATGCGGTAACGCTCCTAGCTATTCGGGCATCGCTTAGACATATGGAATCACACAACCCGGGCGGCCGATGATTGTAGAGAGAGACTGCCCAATTGACTGTCTGCGTTGTTTGCCCCCTTGGCCTCCGTGAGAACTGCATCGGCCGCCCTTCGCACAAGAGGGGGGAATGCCCACACTCGGTCAGTGGAAGAGGTTCTGCCTCCGGAACCCCTTCTTCTGGCCCTCATTGCTCAAGCGAAGAAGGTCATCTCGAACTGATAGAGGACCCAAACTCCAACCACGAGGAACAGAAGGCAGATTGCCAAGTAGAAGCTCTTGTCAGTGCGGTTCCTAAACGCTAGCAAGGCAACCCAAGCTGAAAGCATGATGCGAGGAGAGGCTATCCCGGATATGCCTTCCATGCTCAGAGTGAACCACATGAAGAGAACTCCGTATATCCCAAGTTCAATGTCATCTCTGAAGAGCGCGATGGCGAGCCCCAGAAAGGGCAAAGTGAACATGTACCGGAGGAGCGCCAAGCTCATAGGTTCGACGCCAGGATTGATCTCCGTGAAGAATCCCTCGAAGTACCAGATGAATTGATCAATAGGAGTTGCCAGTCGGTCGTGGAAGAAGACATGAGCATCAAAGGCTACAAAGAAACTCCCTGTCAGTGTTCCAAGGTAGTAGAAGAGGGTGAGAACTGCAACAACAGGAATGGCGAAACAGAGAACTCCACGTAGTCCCCCCCATATAGGTCTGAAGAAGGACCTAGTCGCCCCGCCCATCCACCGGACAAACGTGGAGAAGGAGTTGTCCTCGTACATTTCGTAACGGTACTCCTTCGCGAGCCTCATCAAGATGGAAATCGCGTAGACTACGAGGAGAAGCGCAGCCACATACCTTGTGAGTATAGCCAGAGCCAACAGGACTGCGGATGGGAGATACTGCTCCTTCTTGAAGAAGTACCAAGAAGAAATCGCGAAGGCTAGGTATGGAGCTTCGGAGTATGCCAGTGTTCCGTAGGCAATGAATGTGGGAAACAGGCCGAAGGCGAGTGTTGAAAGACATGCGTAGTCATGCGGCATATAGAGCCGAGCGACCTTGTAGAAGGAGACTACTGCAATGAAGTAGAAGACGTTCGATACGATTACGGCAGAAATGTAGAGGTTTCCG
>JAEOUG010000185.1 GCA_016839445.1 Candidatus Thorarchaeota archaeon | reverse complement strand
TTCGGACCGTCGAAGCAATGCATCAGGACATCACCGCTGTAGGTGCTCTCAAGGATTGAACATGCCTCCTGCTCCGACTTCCTCGAGTGAATGACAATCGGCTTCTCGAGTTCCATGGCAAGCTCTATGAACTGCCTGAATAGGGGTTCCTGCGCTGCTCTTCCTCTGGCATCCTTGACCCAGTGGTAGTCTAAGCCCACCTCCCCTACAGCTACGACATCATCGGAGTATTTTCGAGTAAGTGCGATGATTTTCTCTGCCTCGTCTGCAGTCAGCTGAGAAACCGAGCAACCAGCTGAATGATGAATGAACCCCTTCTGCTTTGACACTATCCCAAGTGTGCGGCGAAATGAGCCAGATCCTATGGACGAACTCACCATGCCGACCAGGCCTCTCTGCCTTGCCCTCTCTATTACACGGTCCCGATCGTTCTGGAAGTGCTTCATGTCAATGTGTGTGTGCGCATCGAATAGCCGCAAGACGCCTCTCTCCCTTTGCAGGCAGGGACAGACGAGACTCCTTTAATTGTCATCTGTATGGGCGTCACGCGGGAACCTTGATGTCTGACGACGTACAGGAGAGAATTCGGGAAAAGACAATCCAGATTGTGTCTCTGAACCAGAAGATAGAGGCACTCCAAGCGCAGATTGAAGGGGCGCAGAGAAGAGCTGCCCAGTTCAATGAGAGAATCGCGTCCTTGGATGCCGAGGTGAGGGAGAAGCAGGCGGAGAACGAGCTCCTGAGGGGAGAGCTTGCAAGAGCAAAGGCAGCCCTTGAGTCCGTCGGGCGGGAGATGCAGGGAATCCGAGCCGAGCAGACACAAGAGATGAACAAGAAGAAGCCAGCAACAGAAGACACGACAATGAGGGAGGATCTATCCACTGCAAGGCTCACAATAGAGAGCCTCCGTAAGGATCTGGAGCGATTCTCAGAAGCCGCTACTAGGCTCATCAACGGAGAAGAGGGGTCTCTCGAAGCACTAGGCAGAGTCCTGCAAGAAGTCGGGAATCCGAAGTACCGAATGTTGAGCACAATACTAGGACGGAAGTCCGTAAGACTCGATGAACTCGCGACAGTAGTTGCGATGAGTGTCGGCGAAGCAAAGGTACTAGTGGATGAGTTAGAGATGGCAGGAGAAGTCGAAATCAGGAACGACAGCACTTTGATTCCTGGCGGCAAGTATCGGCACCTCGAAGTTCCGAAGGAGAAATGGGCAAGTCTTGAGCCGATGGGTGTCTTCGACCAGTTGGAGGAGTTCGTGGGGCTCACGGATGACCAGGACACAATAGTGAGAGCACTTGAGGCGTCGGCAGATATTCTCGAACAGAAACTGGCACGCGGAGGCGCGCTGATATTCCAGATGAGAAGGACTGCTGACCACTGGAGAAAGCAGCAGGATAACCCAGAGAACCTGAGGTACACGGTTAGAGAGTGGGCGTCAAGAGCTCGATCACTAAGCTAATCACTCGGTCTTGCTATTGCTCTCCTTGATGGCTTCTTTCACATACTCGCCGAAATCTGAGGTTTCACCGTCTCTCTGAATACGTATCTTCGGTCCCTCACCCTTTATCTGTCGCTCAATGTACATCACATCGAGTTGTGAGAACATCTCACGTATTCCACGGTACACAATCAGGTATAGGATTGTGTCCTCTAGACGCCGACCAACGCCGGGCTCTTTCTCCTTCACATTGGCGAGGTACTTCAGCGCATCAGGCGCCAGGAAACGCGTCAGGAGCTTCTCTCTCTCAACATTGGACTTGGCCTGCTTTTCCTTCTGGGCCTGTGCTTGCTTCTCACGTGCCACTATCTCAGCCATCTTCTTTCTTCGAATCATGGCGAGTTCAGTGTCGTCGTCTGTCACCTGAGGACCTCGGGCCAAACCGGTCTAGAGAGCAGTTAAAGATAACGATACAGCGTGGGTTGGTTTTTTAACGCCTGCGAGAATGTAGAGTGCCAGCCCTACTGGTGATTTGGTCATGCCGGTGTCAGACAAGTGCTCATGGTACAAGCAGGAGGATTCGAAACACTACTGCAGACTTAGGGGGCAGGCTGTACCCAATGGAGAAGCTGACACGAAGTGCTTCCATCCAGACGTGGCAACCATTTGTGTTGATGCATACAGCTCACTGGCCAGGGGCCAAGATGCACTGGACAAGAACAGCACCGACGCATTCCCCTGGCTCATTGAGTCAGCAAGCCAGTTTGCCAACCTAGGAGAGACCGATAACGCAATCAATGCCTACATCAAGGCCATCAACTTCGCCAACAAGAACGACCTCACAGAGAGAGCTTACGACTTCTTCAGATCCGCAAGGGTTGCCTATGAGAATGGGCTCGAAAGAGGAGATTCGTCACTCAATGGTCCAAGAGTGAAGCAGGAACTTGTGAGGGCAGGACGGTCCATCGTTGAGAGAATGCGCAAACTGAACAAGGATGCTCCTATCACCGACATGCAATCAGAGCTCAAGGCGGCAGTTCTGGGCGGCGTTTCGCTGAAGAGGACCGATAAGAAGGATGATACAAGGGACCTCATCATTAGCCATGGCAGGGCACTGTACGAGAAGAAGGCTAGTGAGTATAAGGAGGGAGCGCAGAACTACATCGATTCAGGGATGGTCAAGAACTCCGTGATTCTGGCGTGCATGGGGGCCCTATCAGACCTGATGCTGGGGAGGCCCAAACAGGGAATGGACTATCTCAAGTCCATCGCGTCAAAGCCACAGAACAGCCAGACGTTCAACGAACACCCTTGTTTTGAGTGGACCAAGCTGATCTTCAAGATACTCGTCACCAGAGACCAGAACCTCATGGTCAGCGCCAACAAGATGTTCCTTGGCATCCCATGGTCATTCAAGGATGACCGCGAATTCGCCAGACGAGTCATGGAGTCAGTGGAGAGAAGGATTACTGCATGACCCTGAGTCTGGCAATGAAGAAGCCATTGCACCCATGAATGTGGGGAAACAGCCTACGGACCTTCGGAGAGCATGCAAAGCCAGGATAGCCAGTACTGCCTGGAACTGCTGGTTCAAGAAGCTCAACATTATGACGCGACAGCGCCGAGTCGACCTGTGACTCACCCTCGTGTGGAAGAATCGAGCATGTGGAATAGACAATCTCAGTTCCGGGCCTCTCAGAGAAGCGCGTGAGAATGCCATCAAGGATCTTGTTCTGGACAGTCATGAGCGCAAACAGGGTTTTCTTGTTCAACCTCCATTTGAAAGAGGGATACGTCTGCAGCACTCCTGTGGAAGTGCATGGAGCATCAATCAGGATCTTGTCAGCCTCAGATACGGCCGGTGAGGAGGCGTCAGCCCGTATCCATTGAACTTGCGTGGCTCCTAATCTGGCACTCTCTTGTCGTGCCATGTGAATTCGCGACTCGTAGATGTCGGATGCAATGACCACGCCGTCTGGGCCTACCCTCTCAGCCAGTAGCTGAGTCTTCATGCCCGGTGCTGCACAGGCGTCCCAGACTCTATCTCCCACATCGGCGCAAAGCGAGTCAACAGCAAGGACGCTCGCCTTGTCTTGGACTATGACTTCACCGGCCTTGAACCCCTGAGAACCGATTAGGTGATGAATCCCTTCCTTCACCTCCCAGATGTGTGGTATCGTTGGGTCCTGCTCAAGCACTACAGGGGCAGCGGAGTACTTGTCGAGATGGAGTTGTGTTGCCTGCGAGAGAGGCATTCCTCCACTTGCTCCCCCACCTTGTAGCCGGTTGGGTCGAACGTAGTACCGCCTTGGGCCGTTCAACGCACGCATAAGACCAACCGCATCCTCTCTCTTCATGTTATCAAGTAGAGTCTGCACCAAGAAGGTTGGGTGTGACAGAGTAAGACTCAGACGATTGACGAGTGGCATCTTCTCTGGCAGGTCATCAAGGTTCTCTGCAAGTGCTTCATTAACTGCGTTACTCCACGGGTCCAACCACTCTGAGTAGTATCGCATGAGGCGGGCCGGTGGAACATTGAGCCAGAGAGCTTCGTAGACTGCAAGCCGAAGAGCGTTCGTGGCGGACTGACCAATGTCATTACTCCTCGTCACTCGCTGGGTCAGGTAGTCTATCGTGTTTCTGTGCCGCATGACCGAGAGGGCGAGCTGTCCTGAGGCACTTGTTGATTCGACAGAGTCTGGTGACGCGGTCTGCATCTCACGAATCACTGCTCTTAGCGGCGTTCCGGATCGGATACTGGCTTCGTTCAGAGCTGTGACGGCCCTTCGCCTGAGAGCACGGCTTTCTTCAATCGCCTCTGCTTGTTCTTTCCTCATTGCCAGAACAGGAGTGAGGTTCTGTGTGTTGAATGTTGTCCTTGGTGCTAGACAATCGGGTCGTCCCGTCCAGTGTGCACGTACTTCATGCGTGTAAGCATCGTAGTGAAGTACTTGGCACCGATGATTCCCGAGTCCTTGTATCCGCCGAGGTGAGGCATGTAGGGATCGTAGTAGAGATGGTCCTCGCCTGTCAAGACACCAGCCGCCTCAACTTCCTTCACCCACCGCTGCCGGGCGGAGAGGTCTCTAGTGATGATGCTCGACCTCAACCCGAAGCGCGAGTTGTTGGCCACTGCAATGGCTTCATCAAGCGTCTTAATCGGATACACAGGAAGCGCTGGGGCAAACACCTCTTCCTGCATTAGTCGCATGTCGAGCGATACGTTGGTCACAATGGTAGGTTTGTAGAAGATTCCCGCGGGATCCGGTTCGGCGAGGTAGTTCATGCGGTAGCCACCGGTCTCAACCCTGGCGCCCTTGCCTACTGCGTCCTCCATCTGGTCGATAAGGAGATAGAGTGGAGTTATCCCCACAGGAGGGAGTGTGACTTCGGGGTCTGATGGTAGGCCAACCTTGTGCGTCTCCATCTCTTCAACAAGCAGCGGTAGGAGGTCATCATACAATGAGTCTTGCACAAGGAGTCGCTTAATAGACAGGCAGGCCTGCCCTGCGCCGAGAAGACGTCCTCTAGCGATTCCCTTGGCGGCCTTGTGAAGGTCCACGTCTCGACCCCACACAACGCAGGCATCGCTTCCAGCCAGTTCGGGGGCCATCTGGACTCTGCGCGCGACAGCCTCGGACCACAACTTGATCCCAACGTCACTGTCGCCGTACCAGACCACAGCGCCGACGCGCGAGTCTGACATGAAGCGGTTCATCATCTTGACTCCTCCGCCCGTGAGAACCTGGATGAGTGAAGGGGGAAGACCCTTGTCCATAAACGCTCTATGATAGGATCTGCCCAACCAGATTGTGCTTAGAGGAACCTTGTTTGGGGGCTTTAGAATCGTGGAGTTCCCGGCCAGTATCGAGGAAGTGATGCTGAATATCCCCAAGGCGATGGGTGCGTTGTAAGGAGGAAAAAGGGCGGCTATGCCATAGGGCTCTCTGAACCTGTATGTCTTGCCTCCGTCAAGCCCAGGATCTTCCTCGACTTCTAGGAGCTTGCCCCATTCATCAACCGATGTGCGATAGTCACTCCACGCTCCCAAATCCCACGCCCACTTGAGTGTGCCAATGGGCATCCCCTCCTTAATCGAGATCTCTTTGAATTCCTCCCAACGCTTCTTCAGCATGACGCTTGCCTCATAGAGAGCATCTGCGCGTTCATCTAGAGTAGCGCCCATCCCAGGGAGCTTGAGGGGATTGTAGAGCTTGTGATGGTCACGTGTTCCTGCTGCAATGGCTCGTTCTATGTCCTCTTCTCGCGCAAGAGAGACTCTGGCATAGACTGTTTCGTCTATCTCGTCATTGGAGAACTTCGGAACACCATGATACTTGCGATAGTCCCTTAGGTACCTCATGTTCGGATCGTTCTTAGGAATGAGTGAGGGGGCTCGCTGGAACACGAAGCGTGAGAATGAGGAAGCCTCTCTCATCTGAAGCGCAATCGCCAACCCCGGTTCTTCGGTCACCCGTTCCATGTCCGGGAATGGAATGTGTCGTCCTGTATCGACTTCTTCGCCATCAACAAGGATTGGGAATATCTCCATTGCATAGCCTCGGTACTTCGCGGCACATTGAGCTATCTAAAGGTCTTTCGGAGAGGACTCTTCCAGAGGCCGCTCATAGAGCTGAACAAACATACCCTCAGATTGCTCGTATGGATCACCCCAAGGCCGAAAACCGAAGCGCTTCATCAGACGCTCTCCTACCTCCTGCCCCACCAGAATGTTGCAGTAATTCCTCTTGCATCCGTGCTGCCGACCAAACTCGGCAAACTGAATGTACATGGCGGATGCAAGGCCCGTGGCCCTGCACTCAGGTCGCACCGTCTGATGCTCTCCGTAGAGGCCCTTGTCAGTGACGATGGCTTTGTACACTCCCACAATCTCACCCTGCAGACGGCTACCGAAGTAGTGGTAGCCATTCCTCATATCCTCGACAATCTCCTCTGGGGAGTACATCCTCATAGCCCGCCAGTGCTCTGGGTAATCAGTGGCCAAGGGCCAGACCTGATGAAGCAACTCTGAGATCTCTTCCGCGTCCTCCTCTCCAAACTCGATGATGCGTATTTCTTCAGGAGGAAGGTCAGACATGGTGCAGATGCATCACGTGAGCCACACTATAATCTATCGGGTAGCCGTTCACTGGCGAGCCGCCCAGTCGTATGCCTCTTGGTCAGGTGTGCAACCCCCACACCTGTGACAGCCGGCCGCAGTTCTCGAGGGATCAAGTCCATGCCTGAACAGGATTCTGCCAACTTCCTTGTAGAAATCGAGTGAGCGATCAAGATGCCCGACATAAGTAGGCACATAATCAGATAGCTGGCTGCCTTTGGCCGGGCGAACAGGCGCGACAACCGGCAACACACCCACCTCCGCCAGCTCATCAGTTATCGCCAGCGTCTTCTCAAGAGACTCACCAAGCCCATGTAGTATGAAGGTGCTGACGTTTCCGCGGCCGAACAGATCCAACGCATATTGCCAGCTCCTCTTGTAGAGGTCCAAGGGACCGTACTGATGCTTCCCGGGACACATCTCTTCTCTTACCGACTCATCGGCACTCTCGATGTGGATTCCAACTGCACTTGCGCCTGCGTCTGCAACTCTCTTAATCATCAATTCATCTGAAGGGGGCTCGAATTGGACACCTATGGGTACCTTGCTGACCTTCCTGATTGACTCAATGATACGGACCAGTCGTTCTGCTCCCATGTCGGGGGTTTCCGGCGTACCTGTTGTCAGGAGGACATCGCTAATCACACCCTCCTTCTCTGCTGCCTCTACAACCTCCGAGATCTGCTCCGGGGCCTTCTCAAGAATAGAGTCTCCGCTATGTGCGGACATTGGGATAGTGCAGAACTTGCACTGTGTTCCATGAGACCAATATCTACACGCCTGAAAGACGGTAGTTGCCAGTGTGCTCTCGCCATGCAGGAGCGCAATCTTGTGATATGGAACGCCCTCTTTGGTTTCAAGGTCGTAGAATCTCGGACGGGGTATCATGCGAAGCTCTACTGCCCCGTCGTAGAGCCACACATCCTTCCTGTCGGTCGGTTCGAGCGGGGCTGAGTTGTAGATTCTAGCAGATTCACCAGTCCTTACGGGAACACCGCAGGCTCTCCCGTTCGGTAGTAGGAAGTAGCGACCCCCGACAGGACCAGCACCCCCACGCCGTCCCGGCCACTCGTTCTCAGGCAGAGTAGCTCCCTGTGTCAAGAGCCGAATCTTGAGCGCTAGTAGTTCTTCAGCGTCCATATGGTCTTACCTTCTCAGTCTTTGCTAATCACTCTTGGTGTCAGAACTCTTTTCACATTCCAAGAAGAGCTCCGGCAGATCCAGTACTCTCAACTCATCTGGCGCCTGTGAAGAGAGCATATTCTTGCAGAAGGGACAAGCTGTAATGAGATATCGAGCTCCAGTGAGTAGCGCATGTGCAATCCGCTCTGAACCAATGATCTTCGCCTGTTCGGGAAACAGAGTGCGCAAGCCCGCACCATTCCCGCAGCAGCTGGCATTCTCACGATTCCTTTCCATCTCTGATATCTCCCTGCCGGCCATGCGTTCAATCACTCGTCGAGGCTCGTCGAATATCTGGCTGTGCCTGCCCAAGTGGCACGGATCGTGATAGGTGACAGGACCAGCATCAGAGAGGCTCGGCAAATCATCGAGATGCTCGGTCAACAGCTGACTGATATGACGAACGGGTTTGTTGAGCTCGACTCCCAGCCGGGAGTAGTCGTCTGTCAGGGCGCGGAAACACCCTGGGCAAGTCACGATGATCTCTTTCGCCTCAAGGCTGTTCAAGACATCTGCGTTTGCCTCAGCGCATTCACGACCTGTAGTGTCGTCACCAGTCCGGAAGAGCGGGGAGCCGCAACAGACCTCATCTGGAGAAACCATTACAGAGTAACCTAGGGATTGAAGAATAGCCACACTGCTCTCTGCGATGTCCTTCTCTCTGTAGGCCGCAGTGCAGCCTGTGAAATAGAGAAGCGGAGGATTCTTGCTCTCCGTTCTCTGAATCCAGTTGCTACGCTGCGCATGGGGCTCGCCAAACGGATTCTTGTCCTTTCGAATTGCTTCAGCCATCTTCAGGAGGCCATCAGGTCTCTGCTCCGCTGCCACAATCTCTCGTCGACGCTCCTCCACGATAGTTGCGATGTCAATCTCGGGTTTGCACCAGGTCAGGCAATGACTGCACTCCAAGCACTGGTATAGCACTTCGATGCCACGCGCGTCTATCTCTCGGGCACCTGTAATCTCTTGGTGGATGAGGAGAGCCCTTCCATGGGGAGTAGGAGAGTCACTTCTCCAGGCGAAGAACGTGGGGCAGACATGTCTGCACATCTTAGAGCAGGCCGCACACATTCTGACATCCTCAGCCAGCTTCTCGGCATCCATCAGTTTCTCACCCCCAAGCCGAGCTTTCCAGGATTCATGATACCCTTCGGGTCCAATACGCTCTTTATGGCCTTCAGAACTGCGAAGCTTGAGCCGAGTTCGTCTTCGGTGTATGTACTCCTAGTGACGCCGACTCCATGCTGGTGACTCATTGTGCCTCCGAGCTCAAGACACGCCTCTACCCCTGCGTCCCAGATTGCCTTGTAGTTCTTCCAAGCAGCATCCGCGTCGGGCTGGGAGGTGTAGAAGATCATGTAGATACTGCCACCGTTCTCGTACATGTGTGAGAAGTGAGAGATTACAAACCCAGCGTGTGCCTCCATCGCCTCCTTCATTGCGATGTACACCTGCTCCAGCTTGTCATAGGTTGCCACTATGTCAATCGTGTCGACAATTGCGTACCCGCTTGTAGTCAGACTCGTGGGGTAGTACATGTCGTAACGATGGTCCCACCATCTTCGAGACGGGCCCTCTCCTTGGTCAAATCCTCCTTCTTGTAGACATATCTCGTGAGACGTACGCTCATCGAGGTTGACTCTCTCCGGAGGCCCATCGAATGCTAGAAGGAGCATACAGTGGCCCTCTTCGAACTCGAAGTGCATCGAGAAGCTGTACGACGCATCCTCGGGATCGTATAGCCTGGCAATGGAGGGTTTGATGCCAGCTCTGAAGATGAGCCTGATGGCCTCAAGGCCACTGTGGACATCTGCAAAGGTGTAGGCTCGAAACCGGCGGGACTCAGGAATGGGAAAGAGGCGGAGAGTAGCCTCAGTGATGATTCCAAGCGTTCCTTCTGAGCCGATGAATAGCTGTTTGAGGTCAGGACCCACTGAATGACGAGGTACCGCCTTGCACTCTACTATGGAGCCATCCGGAAGAACGACCTGCAAGCCAAGAGTGAGGTCCTCAATCTTGCCGTAGAGAGAGGACCTGGATCCTCCAGAACGTGTGGCAATGAAGCCACCAACGTTGGATGATCTAAGGGAAGTGGGAGTGTGTCCTGTCGTGTATCCTTCTCTGTTCACAGCTTCCTCAAGATCGATTCCTATCACGCCACATTGAACGCGCACCGTCATTGACTGGTGGTCGATGTCGTGGATTCTGCACATCCTCTTCAGGTCCAGCTGGATGCCGCCGTAGAGTGGAACCGTGCCGCCACAGGTTCCTGCACCGCCACCCACTGGCGTCACAGGTATCTCCATCTCGTTGGCCACACCGAGGACCTCGGAAACCTGCTCAGTCGTTTCTGGAAAGACAACTAGGTCTGCAACAGGAAGGACTTCCCCTGCCCGTATCTTCGCCTGCGCCAGAGGCCATGCATCATGGGCGTTCAAGATCAGGTCGGTTTCCTGATCTTGGACATACTCCGGACCAACAATCTTGACGAGTCTTTTGAGTGCGAGTTTCTTCACCTTATCATCAAGCAAGTGACATCTACTCCTTCCGCGGTAGTCGACGGGCGATGAAGACTGTCAGGTCGTCAACCTCCACTGAACTGCCGCTCTTGAAGAGATTGCTCTCTATCTGGGCAGTGCAAAGAGGACAAGGAGTCACCAGACGCTCTGCGCCTGTCTTCTCTATTGCCTTTAGGTTCTCAGAGACCACTGCATCCGCAGCATTACGCGCATGATAAGAGACCAGACCGCCGCCTCCGCAACACGAGTCGTGAGCTTCGGACACCTTCACGGTGACCCCGGGAATGACAGATAGAAGCTCTGCAGCGTAGTCCATGATGCTGCGAGATGCATGACGTATGAGGTGACAGGGATCATGTACCGTGACCGTCACATCACTGTACTTCGGCCCCTTCTTCAACGCCTCTCTGAGCCGGTCCAGCCCTATTTCATTCCTCATGAATTCGAGCATGTGCAGGGCAGGGATACCCCAGTGGTCGCGCTCTACCAGATGCGATAGGTTTCCTGTGCAGCCTGCACACGTAGTGACAACCATCTTGACACCAAGGCCCTTGACATCCGTCTTCAGTTTCTGAGAGAGGTCGCGAGCTGTCTTGTCGTCACCTACGAGTCGAGCTGGAAGGCTACAGCATGTCATGTTCTCAAGTAGTGTGAAGTCAACATCGAAGTAATCCAGAATCACCTTCGCCGCCTCACGAACCTCTTGCGCCCGCTCTTCAGCCTGACAACCAGGGTAGAATAGGACCTCTGCACCCTTCTTCACTCGATCTGCTACAAGAGGGATTTGCAGTCGCTCCAGCCGCACGTCTCGACTCTCCTGTTTCTCCTCCAGGTCGTCCCATGGTTCGAAGGCAAGACTGTGTTCGTGGAGGGTCTCTCGAACAAGATGAAGCGCCTTGGGAACAAGATCAGGACGATGCTGGAATATCCTGGCTCGAACAAGATTCACAACCTCTGGAATGTCGACGTTTTTCGGGCAAACCTCGCGACAGGTCCCGCAACCAGTGCACAGATAGACGATGTCGGCAGTGGACCAGAATTCTGGTGGGGAACGGCTCAGCTCGACAGCGATGCTTCTTGGACCGCTGAACTTCTCAAGACCAACTGCACCGACCACTGGACAGTGGCTTATGCAGAGGCCACAGTTGATGCACGCGGACACGGACCTGA
>JAEOUG010000028.1 GCA_016839445.1 Candidatus Thorarchaeota archaeon | reverse complement strand
GACCATTCTAGACACCTCCCACTTTGTCACTCACTCGCTCGAACATCTTCCGGCCCTCTTCGATGTTCTCCATCAACACACGGAGGGCCTCAACCTTCTGAATCCTGTCGAGGTCATCTCTCTTGATTAGCTCCTCTAGCTGCGTGAAGGCTGCAAGCAGTGCGCTGAGCGTGTTGTCGATCTCCATGACCAGTTGAGGGTCGACTTCGGGGATCTTCATCCTCTTCTTCATCCTTCTCCGGTTGTAGACCAGCCCTACAATCAGACCACCGAAAACTGAGACAGAGGTTATCAACGCCACTTGGGGCATACTCAACCAAGATAGCGGCCCAGAAGTAGGCGTCGTTCTCGGAACCTCGTAGAGATAGAAGGTCACGCTGGCGTAGGTCATGGCGTACTCGCCGTCACCCAGGATGAGGAATATCCCGTCTATCCTCCCTGAGGTGCGCCAGTAACTTGGCGCAAACTGGGATGAGTACAATCCGTCCTCGACGAAGGCCGCTATGAAGAAGGCCAACGAACCGTTCGGCAGGTCATAGACAATGGCAACGAAGAGCTCATTGACGGGGTTGCCGTAGTAGTCTTCCAGCTCCAAGTTCAAGTAGACGCTCTTTCCTGCAGGGTACAGGTCTGTAGGTTCTGACAAGCTTGTGCTGGTTGTAAGCGTGTTCCTGAGGAGGAACTCATTCAGGTTGTGAAGCAGAATGCTGTTGTTGCACTTCTTCAGGTTCTTGTTCATAAAGATCCGTGAAGAACTGAAGAGCACGATCTCTGGATCTGACTCGTCCACCAAGGCCACGGAGTTGCCATTCAGTCTGGCGCTAGCCATCGACTGGTTGTTCATGATGTAGGCCCCTCCTCCCAGCCACATGATGTCCATGCCTGCTCCAAGGATTGACCCTGGAACGATGTCAGTTGTGTTCTCTACCTCGTGACTACCAAAGAAGCTGTACCCATATTCTGAGACAAGCGGGTTGATAGCTGTGTGGTTCACCTTATCATCAGTATCGCCAAAGATGACCAGTCTGCCTCCGCCTGCGGTGAAGTCGCGTAGTATCTGTATCTCGGTTGAGTTGTACTCCTCTGTTGCCCCCAGGATGAACACGGTGGAGAAAGTCGTGAGCAGCTCTTCATTCAGTGCCATGCCCGGAGTTTCGATGAGATCAAGTCCCACTTCCGCCATATCGCTCTTCATTCGAGAGAGGCCGGAGAAGGTTGTGAGTCTGAACGCGTCTAGGAGGTCTGTGATTGACCCAAGACTGCCGAGGTCATTGAGACTGATGTCAATACCCATCCCTCCAGCGTCTCCCGAGTCGTCGTCCTGAGCAAGATCGAACCCTCCTCCGAGGTCCATAGAGGTGTCTGTACCGAATCCTCCCCCTCCTAACAGAGATCCGAACCCTCCTCCGTGTGAGGTGTCCAGAAGCATCATGGCGCGAGGATACCTGAGGACTCGTTCTAGGGTTATGTTGCCGGTCCATCCTCCCTCTGTTTCTATTACATAGTCACAGCGATGGTATCCGTCGACGGTTATGGGAGGAGCCAGAAGGAAGAGCGAGAAGTTGTAGAAGCCCTCTACGTTCTCTTCACTGGGCAGCGTCACATTCCCCCAGTCAGTTGCATTTCCGTACTTGCTTACGGTCAGATTCCCGAGAGACTCTGTTGTAGAGACCACGAATGAATAGATTCCGAAGTCTGTTGGGAAGCGAATGTTGAATGGACCGAATGGGAGAACGCGCGGAAACACTGATGTCGATGCTATGGGGTCGATGATGAACACATCACGGATGATGAAGTCATCAAGTAAGCTGATGACATTGATATTCCCGGCACCAAGCACCAATGAGATTATACCTTCGACGCTTGTGGTCACCGCCCACGCCGCCCACTGTAAACCCTCCTCGTCAGGACTCCAGTCTGCGCTCACAATAGCGGCCTGGAAGGGATCCAACGCATCGAAGGAGAAGTACTCCGCATAGAGCGCACCATCTTCCTCGGTTCCGCTTCCGGTGATTATTGCTGCTATTGCAGCAGACGTATTGTATCCAATGTTCATCACGATAGAGCGTGAAGTATATCTCACACCCGCTTGGGCAATTCTGGGAATGTCCGCTTCAACAACGAGAAGGTCTCCCCGATTGAAGACCTGGCTGGGAACATCGAGCTCCCACATCGCATCAATAGCGCTGTCCAGGACTGTCCTGTTCTCACCAAAGCCCATAGCGATTGTCACATTCACAGGTGCGTTGACATCGACAATACCGAAGTCCCACTTCATTCCTAGGCCCACGGAGCCGTCATAGGTAGTCGTGCCAGCCAGGCTGTCAGACGAAACATGGCTCGAAACCTCTGACGAGTTTCCAACCTCGAACGCCGAGAGTGGGATGCTTGAGTTCATGCCTACGTAGAAGATGCCATAGTCCTCAGAGATGCCATAAGCGAAGAGCTGTTCGTCGTCAAGATCGTACTTCCCATGGTCGTCGATTCCATCCAGGAAGAGGTCCAGTGTGTATGATGAGTAGAGCGAAACGTTCTCGATTGGACTATCTCCAAGGTTGAGAATGAACGGTGTGATTCTGAAGGCCGTAAGTGGGAGACTGGAGTAGCTGGTCAAGTCGTACGACTCCACCACGAGAGTGATGAACACCGTATTGTCGTACGATAGCACACCCACATACCTGTTGTAGTTGGAGGTCTGACTGCTTATTGCTACCTGATGGAGTTCTCGTTTCACGTCGAAGAGCATCAGATTCGTGGGGTCCATGTTGTCCCACTTCAAAGAGAGCATTCCCATCATGAGATGTAGCCCGGAGTCCTGGGGATTCCGCTGATCAACGGCGGCAATCGTAGTACCGAAACTGCTCATCAGCATCGTGGTTGAAGCGTTACTTCCTGTCGCGCTCAGGATGCCCAAGGCGAGCAATGAGGTGCTGGTTGTTCGCGTATGTGCCTCTCCGGGAACCTGAAGTGTGCTTAGGTACTCGAAAGCCGCTGGCAGATTGAGAAGACCTGCCCCGGCGTCATTAGCACCATAATCGAGTATCGTCGCTGTATCTCTGAGCGTGTTCGCCAGGCTGATTGGGCTTGTCCTGTCGAAGGCCTGAATCAGGAGAGCTGCAGCTCCTGCAACGACTGCCGCAGAAGCAGTTGTGGAGTCTGCAATGACGTAGTCATCGTTTACACGCTCTCCGAGCGACCCTCCAAGGAGACCTCCGAGTCCTCCCAGGTCACCCATATCGCCGAGGTCTATGTCCCCAAACCCGAGCTCATCGAGCCCACCCCCGGCTCTGGCTCCCACGACTCCGACGCCCGGGGCAACAAGGTCTGGCTTCGTTAACAGATTCAGTGAGGGCCCACGGCCGGAGAAATCTGGGACCTCTAGGGCTTCTGTGTCGTAAGCTCCAACACAGAATGCCTCAGCACTTCCGCCAGGTGACATTATCGTCAAGTAGTCGGGACCGTCATCACCCGCGGCTGTCACCACGAAGATTCCCTCTTCCGTGGCCTTCCGGATTGCCTCTGATGCTGCATCGCCAGGGGCACCGAGAGTGTTGAATGGAAGGAGTATGATATCTGCTCCGCGGCTACTTGCCCACTCTATTCCGGAGACAATCCAGCTTGGAGCAGCAAAGAGGCCTCCGAGAGTCACCTTGGCTGACAGCAGTGTCGCTCCCGGCGCGATCCCTCCGTAGAGGCCATCGGAGGCGTTGCCAGTGCCAACAGCCACGGAGGCAGCAAAGGTTCCGTGCCCTATGAGGTCAGTCGGCAGGGTGTCCGCTTCGACAAAGGACGCAAAGGCACTGACGGTGAGATCCTGATGGAAGATATCCACTCCTGTATCAAGGACTGCAATCACTACCCCCGTGCCATTATAGCCCTGGTCCCAGAGGTCTCTGGCTCCGATTCTGTCGATGAGTGAAACATACTCGTCTGCGAGCACAGCTGTGTCAAGTGGTGTCTGCATTTGTTCCACAGGTTGAACTTCGTTTGTCCAGATTCTGCTGATGAATTCGTTTCGGGCGAGTTCAGGGATTGCTCGTCCCATTATCTCTACACGGAGCATGCTAAGCTCTTCGTAGGTTTCAAGTATACGAGATGAGCCATCGAGGAAGTTGATGGCATTCTTGACCTTCAGTTCGCCAGCACTCTCGTCGTAGGAGACCAGAACATCGAGAGCCTCGTCTGTAAGGTTCATACCCAGTAGAGAATCATCAAGCTTGTCATCTGCACTGACCGGTTCAGTAACAGGGTCATGAATAGGCGGAACCAGAACGAAAGAGCTCAGGAGAATGGACACGACTACAAAGTATGCCAGAAGCCGGTAGGCAATTGAAGTCGCTAGATTCGCTGGGCTCTTCATTCTATCACTTCTCGATGGTTCCTTGGATCAATCCTCTAGTAATCGCTATGTAGTAGTCCACCATGTCTGCCACGGTCTTGGTCTTGACAATCTTCACGCCGATGTCCTTTGCCTTGAGGACCTTTACACACTCCTCTGCAATGACTTCCAGCGGCTCATCTGTGAAGATCTTCAGAAGCTCTCCTCTCTGAAGCACAAACTTCACTCCCTTTATGTCCTCCAGCGCTTCTCTCGCTCTAGGATCAACATCCTCGAGCACGATGCCCACAGAGAACCCTCGAGATGGCATCTGCGACTTGAGCGACGACGGCGACCCAAATGCTACAAGGCTCTTACCTCGCATGAACACTGCTACTTTGTCGCAGAACTCTGCCTCTGAGGGGTAATGCGTGATGACGACGATCGACGTTCCGTATTCTTGGTTGATGAATGTCAGATACCGCCAGAGTTCATTCCTGTTGTCAGGGTCTAGTCCGCTGGTTGGCTCGTCCATTAACAGGACCTTGGGTTTGTGGGCCAATGCAATAGCGATGGACACTCTCCTCTGCTGTCCACCACTCAGCTCAGTGGTGGAGCTATTCCCCTTCTCAAGCACACCGAAGTCGCGAAGGAGGCTCTTCCCCGTCTGTATTAGTTGCCACTCAGGGATGTCATACTGTTTGCCGAATGCAATGATATTCTCCAACGGCGTGAAAGTCTCATACATGTAGCTGAGGTCCTGAGGGCAGTAGCCAAAGAAGTGACGGACCTTCTGTGTCTGTCGTGAGTCGATTCCCGCTATTCTTGAGACACCTGTGCTGGGTATGTCTCCAATCAAGGCCTTCACGGTCGTGGACTTCCCTGCCCCTGACTCGCCTATGATCGCCAGCATCTCGCCTTCACGTATAGAGAACGACACGTTCTCGATCAGTTTCTTCCCCCCCTTCACCACGACGGTGAGATTGCGTGCAGCTAGAACGTCTCTGTACTCTGGGGCTTGCTTCCAAGCATATGGGACGATGTGCACCTTTGAGGCCAGAACTGTGAGGTTGGGATTGTATCGCGGTCCGAGCAGTAACTGAGGTTGTGCTACGAGGTAGATCTTGGGCTCAGTAGTATCTCCCTCTGGCTCTACTCTGATTTCCAGCGTGCCTTCAGGAAGTATCGGGGAGGGGGCTGTTGTCGCGCCGATTACTGTACCGCGAATCATGATTGGCAGCTTGTCAGATGCTCTCTTTCCCCAGACAGTACAGGCGACCTCTTGGCCCTTCATCTTCTCAAGGTCCTTCACTGCCTGCTGCAACTCTCTACCATCGTAGTAGAGATCATCGTAGAGATTTCGCTTGAGGTAGTTCTGGACAGTGATCTGAGTCGCGGCAACATCGTCTTGTCCCGAACCCTCTCCGCCAATCGTCAGAACCCTCTCGAGTTCTCCCGCTCGACGCTTCCTCAGGTCCTCTTCCATGAGCACTGCGATTCTTCTGGTGAGAACGCTCTTCTTCACCTTCAGAATTCTGCCCCTGAACTTGACTTCCTTCCCAGTTGACGTGAGAGTGCCATCGACTTCGCAGTGCAGGTCTCTATCCTGGCGGTTGATGCACCAGTCGATAGCATCACCAATTCGTGCCCCTGAGAAGTACGCCTCCTCCACAAAGGCTGGCTTTGCGTCGTCGCGTGTTTCGGGGTCCTTGTCGAGAATCATATTCAATCACCTATCCGAGTGTGGGCTTCCTAGAGAAGACAAATGTGGCAGCCAGAATCGCGAAGACTGAGAATGATAGTAGCGCCAGCACTCTATCTATGACCTGAAGCAGAGACAGCCCTTTGAAGGCCGTGTCTACCAGGAGATTCAGTCCCTGATTCATAGGCAGTATCTGATCAAGGGCGCCTACATCTATGAAGAAGCCAGAGAGAATCAGAGTGCCAAACAGCACGAAGAGAAACATCTGGTTCGCCTGAAGTCGTGTGCCCGATACGGCCGAGATCAGTATTCCTGTTGAAGAGCCCGTTAGAGAACTCAGGCTCATGATGATGACAAGTGAGAAGAAACTGGTGTTCAGGTTGAGTCCAAAGGCCAGAACCCAGAGAGTGATCAGAAGGAGCGACTGGAAGAACCCAATGATGACATACCCAAGGACCTTCGCCACGACCACTTCAAGGCGGCTCGTGGGCGTGAGTAGCATTCTCCTGAGGGGCGTGTCCCCCACGATGGATTGGGCAGATGTCATAGCGATTCCTAGATAGCTCGAGAATATCACAATGAATCCACCGAATACGCTCTGCAGGTATCCTCCTTGGGGCGCGAACTCGATGACAATTCCTGGGAAGACTTCAGATCTTATCCAGAGCTTTCCTGCCCTGAAGAGAATGGTGGCAGTCTGAATCACTCCCTGAACAGTAGCCTCAGTGAGGAAGTCTGTTCCATCTATGTGTACCTCGATGTACGTTGGTTCGTTTATCGTGAGGTTGGCCTCGAAGCCATCGGGAATGACTATGTATCCTTGGATGATCTTCTCGTACAGGTCATCAAACGCCTCTTCTGTGGAGTTGTACATGATCACGTCTGCAGCCATTTCGAGATAGGCTGTGAAGTTCTCTGAGAGGTCTTCTCCATCATAGGTCCTCGTAGTGTCCTGGTCAATGACTCCGATGACGATGCCACTGCCAAACATTGAGGTCTCATTATCCCCACTACTACCTCCTCCCGAACTTCCCCCTCCTAAGCCAATTCCGCCCATGTCACTCATATCGGTGACCCACCACAGCATGCCAATCAGCGCTGCCGGAAGAAGGAAGATTAGGAGGAGGGCAACCTTATCCTTCACGATGAGCCTTAGTTCCTTTGCCACCATGTTCCTGATTCGTCTTGATGGTTTCGTAAGGACTTCAGCCATGCGTGCTCCCTCGTCGTTTAGAGCCGGCTCAAGGTCTAAGCTATGTCTGGGGCTGCTTCTGCCAGCGTCAACCAAAGGTTGTAGTCTATTAAGGGTTTACCACTTGGTCCCATGTCGAAAAATCGGTAACTTCGGGTTCCGACGAATATACTAAATATGTCACTATCTCCACTAGGACCTCAGTAACCAGATTAAGTGAGGCTTGAAAACGTGGGCATAGATGAGCTTGGGCGACTTGACCGATTCAGGAGAGTTGGCCGGGCTCATGGCATTTATTCTTCACCCGCCTCGCACGGTGCGGGTCAAGAAGTCGATTTCTACAGGGGTCGACTCAACGCCAAGCTCTATCTGGAAGCAGACGAGTGGATGCTGCCCTCATGGGCAGTTCTATTCAGACGTAGCTCGCCAAGTGAAGACGCGCATATCATATCACTGCCAAACGACCGTTATCGAAATTGGTCGCTTCTCGGAGGCCCTGGCGCAGAACATTACGCAATTGCGGACTCAAGGGGTCTGATAACAGCTGCGTCGGACTGCGGGTCCATTGATGTCTGGGTTTCTGAACCCGACGGGGTTCTGTTTCCCGCCCTGACCGACAAGGAGGGGCCTCGCCTCAGGCTGATATCCACAGAAGACCAGATCTATGAGTGGAAGACAGATGTGGGGCCAGTTGAAGTGAGGAGGCTCGTATACCATGTTGAGCGCGATGATGGAGACTACGTCTACAACGAGATAGTCGTCAAGAATCTCGGTCTGGAGAGTGCAGCAGCTCGCTTCCACATTGCGATTAGGCCAATGTCTCCGCTCGGATTTGAGCCCATTGAGGCCATCGACTACAGTCGGGGGAGAGTAGCTGTCAACTCGGTGCCCGCTCTGCTATTCAGTGCGTTGCCAAACTCCGTTGTCATGACTCGAGCAGATGATGAGGACCTGCTTCGCAAAGTGCGCACTGGAGACGGAAGGTTTGACAGCAGATACAGCGACAGCGAAGGTCTTGCCACGGCAATCCTGACATTCGAGGTGCGCCTAGGACCCGCAGGGACTGAACGTCTGTTCTTTGCTTCGCCCATTGGAACTCAGGAGGAAGGAACTCGAGTTGGGGCGCAGCAGCCAGGTGTTGAAGACCGGGACTCCCATGTTGAGTCATGGTTCTCCTTTTCAGAAGAACACACCTTGGCCAGTTTCCCAAATGACGTCCTTGACTCGGCTTTTCAGCAATGCTTGGCCTCTCTCGCCATGCAGGTCCGCTCTGTCCTTTTCCCCCCAGATGTGTATCATGCAGCTATGAAGTGGTCGGACCGTGCTAGAGTTCTTCAAGCGCTCATTCAGAGTGGTTGTGATTCTGTTCTGAGGAGAATGGTCCGGCTTATCGTATCGACGTTCGAAGAAGTGCTACCGCACACAGACCTCGAAACCATAGTTCCTCTGACATGGGCTCTGTTGAGCATGGATGCCCACGGGATCTGCCCTGATTGCTCCGAAATGACGCGTTCATTCATTCTATCGTCCCTTGCGAGGATTCTGAGTGAGATTGAAAAGATGGCGGCAGAGGCTCCTGCTCCTGACTCCGTTCTTGAGCAGGATGAAGAGACGGAAGCCCCGCTTCAACACTATGTGATTGTGGGTGAGGGGACCTTCTCAAGTCTTGAGAGGAACCTCTGGCTACTTGCCACAATGATATCAGCTCGCAGCGCAGTAGCGAGATGGAAGGAACACGACCGTATCAAGGCAATCGAGAACGGTATTGAAGTCATGAGAGGAGTCATGCATGATGAGACCGCAGAGATAAGAGACGCTAGGTGGCCCCGCCCACAAGACCCCGTTATGGAATCTGTGGACTCCGAGATTCTAGGATTCCTGTCTTCCCTTGGACTCCTAGGTCTGCACGACATAGACGTAGGGCTCTCGAGCAATCTTGCGGCAGGCATTGAAAGCCGTCGCGTCGTAAAGGGCCTATGGAAATCTGTTGGGCCTGAGAACTGGCTGTCAAGCCACCTACACCTTCGCCTTGCTCACTACTACTGCCAGCGCAATCTCCGAGACAAGGCCGCCAGACTGATGAACCGAGCTTTGGAGTTTCTCTCCGAGGACTTCCTTCTACCTGACTATGTGAATACACGTACCTTCGGCGGCAGTG
>JAEOUG010000184.1 GCA_016839445.1 Candidatus Thorarchaeota archaeon | reverse complement strand
TGAAGAACTCGCTCTGTTTTCCACTAGCCTCAGTCAGTATCACTACATCTCCCGAGGTTCAAGCTGACGCGCTCCGTGACGTGATTGGAGAAGGGATAGAGAGCGATGTGAACCATGACGAGATACAGGAGAAGGCTCAGTCTGAGGTAAGGGCGAATCGGCTTTCGCAAGCAGATGCCGTGGCTGTGGTTCGAACTCTGTTCGAGCACAGAGGTCGAGGGACGAAGAACATCTGCTCTGTGTGCGGTAGGATACGGAAGATGTCAGATCTCATCCTCTGTGACCATTGCTTCAGGCCCGTATGCTCCAGCTGCGAACAGACAATTGTTCGTGATGATGGGAAGACGGAACGGCTCTGCGGCAGGTGTCTGGACCAGCTCTTCAGCTAGTCTACCATTAGTGTTAGTCCGGAAAGGTGTACTTTTATACAGCAAATACTGAGAGATACGAGCTTGGGCGCTCTACTCACTGCTGAGTAGCCAAATGAGGGTTAACTTGTTTATCCCTATGTCAGAGCCTGTAAGCACGTTCTTTCGCAAACTCGGCTTTGGCCGTCATCAGCAGCCTTGAGTTCTCCTATCCTGTACAATACGTACCCTTATCACGAGCCTGAGAGTGGTCGGGAGTGATGTAGTCTATGGAGATCAAGCAGCTCAGTGAAAGGACGACCATCATCAGCTTCGACGACCCTTACCTAACGAACGTCGGTGTGATATTCGCGGCAAATGGAAAGAGAGTATTCGTGCTCGACACGTTCCTCGGGTCTGAATCAATGGCTATTGTCCGAGGTGTCATAGCGGATCAGGCAGCTGAGGATTGGCCAGTCACTGTGTTCAACTCACATGCTGACTACGACCATATCTGGGGCAACGGTACCTTCTGTGATTCCACGATTATCGGGCACCATCTCTGTCGCGAACGAGTCCTCAGCGAGTCGGCCGAGGCGATTGTGAAATATGCCCAGCACAAACGCGGCACGGTTGAAATCGTACCTCCAAACTTCACCTTCGGGTCAGCGCTGGCATTCCCGAAGGAACATATCATTATTGAACACACCCCAGGTCACACTGTTGACTCGGCCTCTCTATCCGACACTGAAGGACGTCTCCTATTCGTTGGAGACAATGTTGAGCCTCCTGTACCGTACGTCAACACCCTGGACTTTGATGGCTTTCTCAACTCATTACGGGGATACTTGGAACAGGATTGGGACTACCTATTAGCTAGTCATTGTCCCCTCATGACCGATTATCTGCTGCTGAACGCCAACATCAGATATCTGGAACAGCTGAAGAATTGGGAGTACGACATAGACTCCGCCCGTCTTGATGAGGTTCACATTCATCTGCACAATCTCGACTCTCTCTCTAGTCTACTCATTACGAGGCCCAGATCAGAGGAAGTGAAGCGTCATTTCCAGCTGGCCATTGCCTATGCGCAATCGTTAGACGATTCCAAGATGGATGGTCTTCTGTCAAGGATTCGCAGAGTTGTGAGCTGACCTGCATTCCAAAGACTCAATACCGGGCTGACCACTGCCAGAGTCATGAGCGCCGTGAAGAAGTTCGACCAGTATCTATCCATAGAGAAGGCAGGTGGCGCAAGATGGCATCCAAAAGAAGAGAGGATTGTCTTCGTTTCGGACGCGTCCGGGGTCTTTCAGGTCTATGAAACAGAGGTCTCTCAAGGAATCGTGAATCCTAGAGTACAGCTGACATCTGAGGTGGACCGCTGCACTTGCCCCAGATTCCTTTCGGACGGCACCGTTGCCTTCGTCAGGGATCGGGGAGGAGATGAGAACTACCAGATTGGTATGATTGACAAGAAGAGAGACCTCACATGGATGACTGATGACCTTGAGGCCAAGCATCGAGTAATCACCCATACTGATGACTTCCTCTTCTTCTTGGCCAATCTTGAGGACAGGTCCCGACTCGATATGTATCGATGGAAGATACCTCTCAAAGACAGCAGCCCAGAGCTCCTGTATAGACCTGAGCGCGGATTGGTGAGTCCTCAAGCCATCTCTGAGGATGGCCGAAGAATGATCTTTGGTCAGTTTCTTGGGAACGTAAACCAACAGCTTCTCCTCTTCGACTGCGACAGCGGCGAAGATTCATGCATCACTGAGCTTCTCACTCGTGATCGCACAAGTAGGTGGGAGGCCACCAAGTGGCTAGACTCGGAAAGGGTTCTTGTCCTTACAGACTATGACTCGGACATCTACAGGCCCGCAATCCTAAGCATGTCAGGTGAGTTCGTCCGTCTGCCGGGAATAGAGGACTCCCTGCACTTCGATGTGGTGGAGACAGCATACGTGAGGGGCTCGAAGTGGACTTACTTCACTGAGAATCAGGACGGCTACAGCACCATACACCGGGCAGAATTCCAGAAAGATGGCATGGAAAGTCTAGAGACCCTTCCCTTCCCAATCCGCGGCGTAATTCCTATCGGTGATCAGCGATCCTGGACGACAGGCATCCAGCTCTCGCCCGATGAGCATCATCTTGCTGTCACTCTCAGCTCAGGAATCCAGCCCACAAGTGTCTGGCTCTTGAGCCTTAGAGACATGTCAAGCTGGCGCGCTGTTGACGTAAGTACTGCTGGAGTCGACCCAAGGGAGTTCATCGATCCAACCCTGCATAGATTCTCTAGTTTTGATGGTCTTGAGGTTCCCTATTTCAGGTACATCCCACAGGGAGAGCGACCTACTAGCGGGTGGCCTGCTGTTTTCGTTATTCACGGAGGACCCGAGTCCCAGATGGTCCCAGCATTTGACCCAGTACTGCAGTTCTTTGCTGGAGCTGGTTATGCTCTGATAACGCCAAACATCAGAGGCAGTGACGGCTATGGGAGGGCATACTTGGATGCGGATAATGTAGAGAAGCGTTTGGACTCTATTCTAGACATCAAGCACCTTGCGCTACACATCAAGGGAAACGACAAGGAGATTGATGGCGAACGGCTGATCATCTACGGCGGTTCGTACGGAGGTTTTGCAGTCCTCTCTGCAATGACTGAGCACCCCGAACTATGGAAGTGCGGCGTGGACATAGTCGGAATCTCAAACTTCGTGACCTTCCTGAAGAACACTGCTTCATGGCGACGTTCCCTGAGAGAATCAGAGTATGGAAGCCTCGAACACGACATGGAGACCCTCGTAAGGATCAGTCCCATCAATCAGATTGATAGGATCTCCGCACCACTGATGATAATCCAGGGCGACAATGATGAACGAGTCCCGCTCTCCGAGTCCACCCAGATGTATGAGATGCTGAAGGAGAAGGGTATTGGCGTAGAGATGTTGAGGTTCTCCGATGAAGGTCACGGATTGGCCAAACGGGAGAACCGAATTCGGGCCTACTCGGAGGTACTCAACTGGCTTCGACAAATCGCCTGACGAGGTGATTCAGCTGAGAACTCGCGTTCTTGAAGAATCAGACTTCTCTGAAGTAACTGAAATGGTGAAGGGTGTCTGGGGCGGAAACGACCATCTGCCGACTCTACTACCAGGATGGATTCGTGACCCAGACTGCCACCCTCGTGTCATAGAGAGTGAGGGCGTAGTCTGTGCAATCGGAAATCTGCATGTCATAGATGGCGGCAGAACTGGATGGATGGAAGGCCTGAGAGTAAGAGACTCAATGAGGGGGAGAGGCCTTGGTCGGATTATTACTGACTCCATGGTGCAGATTGGGATTGAGCAAGGTGTCAAGCGTCTACGACTTGTCACTGCGGCGCAGAGTGAGGCACCTCGGAAATTGGCTAGACATGCAGGACTTGCTCCAATTGGCGGTATGAAGGCGGTGTGGCTAGGGCCTCTACAGGCACAATGGCAACGTGAGTCCTCTAGACCTATTCAGGTTAGTCACCAAGACTTCCTTGACCGTGCTTCCCTTTCCACAGGTCTGGTGCCTCACTATGCACTGTTTAAGCACTATGATGTCTATGATGCAAGATACACGAAGCCCGAGTTCCTGAAGGAGGCCAATTGCATGGTGAG
>JAEOUG010000183.1 GCA_016839445.1 Candidatus Thorarchaeota archaeon | reverse complement strand
TGAGGGAATTCACTTGGCTCAAGAAGGTCTGCTTTGATGGCGCCATTGCATCTGTGCTCCCTCCGTCGAACACAAGCGTCGTAGCAAATGAGATGGAGGGTGAGCTTGTTACCGCAGGTCTGAAGGGTGCGGCCAAGGTCACAGAGATTGACCTAAGGAATCCCCTCATCTCTCTGGACTTCGGTACGACGTTGGCTGGACGTGTAACAAACAATGACTTCCCATATGCGAAGACAATCGGATCGTTTGCGGGGTTGGCTGGTGCCATTCCCGATGCTCTTGCCAGAGGCTCTGGTTTGGTGAAAGGGCAATTCGGGTGCTTCTTGGACTTGCGTCTGCCAAAGGAGCATACGGAGGAGATTGATGACGGCTGGCTTGAGCGTGCCCGCAGAATAGTCCGAGTCATGGAGATTCCAAGTGACTGCTCTCGATTTGGGACTGTTCCTGTCGACCCCGTTGCCGCAGAGGAATCTGGCCTATCGTTGATTGGCGTGGATGCAGGGGTGAACGGTTCTGGAATCCCAGATCTTGAGGCTCTCGGAGGGGCGCTCTTCGAGGCGGGTGGGCTTGGACTGCTTGTGGCTGTTGCGGACTTAGTCCAGAGTGACATAGTCCAGCGCATCGTCGACAAGTGTGAGGAGAACGGACTAATCCTTCCTGAAACATCCCTCGGGCTTACTGGAAGAGCTGTAACCACCGGGAGGAAGCCTGAAAGAGTCACCGACTCACTTCGTCTCAGTACAGGGGAGTTGTGGGTTGAGAGCCACCAACTCGTCTTTGTCGAAGACGGTCTGGCTATGGGCGCCGCAGTAGCGGCGCGCTGCATGAACTCACTAGGAACACCCGGTTCTCCAATGGGAGGACGAAAGGGGGACAGATGTATCATGGATGAGAGAATGAAACTGCAAGGGGGCTGAAGAAGCAAGATGGAGCTAATGCCAATCAAGACGAGAGTCATTACCTCTGAGGATGACATCGTCGACGTACTTGTGAAGAGCATAGAAGAGAACGGCTTGACCATTGAAGACGATGACATCCTTGTAGTGGCCGAAACGCCTCTTGGGACCACGGAAGGCCAAGTTGTGCAGCTCTCAGGTATCGACGTATCCCCCGAAGCCGAGCGTCTTGCAGAGAGATACTCCGTTCTCCCCGCGGTGGCCGAGCTTGTCATTCGCGAGGCAGACGAGATCCTTGGAGGGATTCCTAATGTGTTGCTCACAATCAAAGACAATACACTCATGGCAAATGCAGGAGTGGACAAGTCCAATGTGCCGCCTGGCTTTGCATCCCTGCTGCCCAGGAACTCGAGGAAGAGTGCAGAGAGAATCAGGCACGAGATTAGGTCAAGGCTGGGCATGACAGTCGGAGTGATGATTATAGACAGCCGGACCCAACCACTTAGGCTTGGGAATGTGGGCATGGCCTTGGGTGTTGCAGGATTCAAGCCTGTTTCTGATGATCGAGGACGTAGAGACCTCTTCGGCAACACGCTGCGCGTGACAAGAAGGGCAGTTGCAGACAATCTTGCCTCTGCATGCACACTGCTGATGGGTGAATCTGATGAGGGCATTCCGGCCGTGCTGGTTCGCGGTGCTCCGGTGGAGCATACGAATGATTCCTTCGACAGCTCCGAGATGTGGATCTCTCCTGAGGAATGCATGTACATGGCCATCTTCAGCAAGTGGAGGGCCGCCACTGACTGAGGTATGTATTCATCCTCGAAACGCTTTTCTTCGAGCAACAACCAGAGTTGTCTGAACAGCCGCAGTATGGCAGGAGAAGGACTGACTTGGCGAAGAAACGAGTCCTGATTGATGTGGAAACAGCAGGAGCTTCAGGAGACATGTTCCTGGCTGCACTGACCGACCTCATAGGGGAGGAAGATGCGCTCCTCCCAGTTGCTGCCAGCCTGCTCATCTATGATCCGTCATTCAGGATCAACATGACCACGCACACGGTTGGTGACAAGACCGGCCGACGAATTCAGATAACTCGGAACCCGACCCTGCGGTTGGACCCACAGTCACTAATGGACGTCCTGATGGCAGTATCTGAAGAGGTTGAGCTCTCCAAAGAGGCACGGGACCTTGCCAAGAAGGCTTTGCAGGAGATCTTCGAGGCTGAGAGCCGTGCTCACAACAAACCGATATCTGAGCTACACCTCCACGAAACAGGCAGCATCGACACGATTCTCGACATAGTAGGAACTGCCTATCTACTTGAACGGGGCGACCTTCTTGAAGACACTGAGTTTGTGTCAACGCGTGTTGCTGTGGGAAGTGGAACTGTCTCTACTGAACATGGCGAGCTCGAAGTCCCGGTTCCAGCTGTGGCTGAGATTCTTGTGGCAAATGATGTTCCGTTCCACAACGGGGATGCACGTACAGAGGTTCTCACTCCGACCGGAGCGGCTCTACTGGTGACAATTGCCGGTTCGTACATCAAGAGCAGAGAAGGCTTCGTCGTCAGAAACCAAGGGGTTGGATTCGGCACGCGAGACCTAGGCAAGACGCCAAACATGATGCAGATTTCCGTGGGCGAGATGGTGGCTCCCGAGACCGAGGAGAAGAAACCTGAGGCCAAGCCTGATCCTTCAGAGACTGAAACAGAGAAGAAGGCTCCCAAGGAAGACAAACCGAAGACGAAGGAGAAAGCAGAGGTGCTTGAAGACTGGAGTACAGACGAAGTAGTCGTGATTGAGACCAATGTCGATGATGTTGATGGGGAAACCCTTGGGAATCTCTTCGATACGCTCATCGATGATGGTCTGGCCTATGACGTTGTCATCATTCCTGCGATGGGAAAGAAGAACAGGCCTGCCCATGTTGTGAAGGTCATTGCGGCCAAGGCTGGGCTGAAGAGCATCGCTGAGGTGATGATTAGACAGCTTGGCACGACCGGAATCAGATACTCCAACTGGGCGCGACTCAAAGCCAACAGAGAGAGCCTTGTGTGCAGATTAGAGATTGATGACAAGGAGTACATGGTCCGCGTCAAAGTATCACGTACTCGGGATGGCAGCATTATCAACATCAAGCCCGAAGCAGACGATGTCCTTCGTGTGTCGCGTGAGACCGGGATTCCAGTCCGTGAGCTCCGCCCGAGAATCGCAATGCAGGCCCATGCTGTGACGGAGTAGCTTACTCTGCAGTCAGGAGCATCTGTTCGGAGTCTTCTCTCCCTGTGTCTGGAAGATACTGCACCGGAATCAAGTTCTCAAAGGCACGTTCACACAGCTTTGCATACGCAGCCGCATCATACCGTGTGCTTCTGTCAACGAGTTCCAGAGCTCTGACTCTCCTCATGGGATTCTCCGAATCTGCACTTGTCATGATGTAGCGCACCTTCTGTCCTGCATGTAGCTCTCTTCCTACTCTGGTGAGTTGCTGGGATACAACTGCAGCACGCGATGTTGCACGATATTCTCCTGGGTTTCTTGTGAGGCGCGAGTTGAGAATGAGATCTCGGAAGTCAACGTCTCCCTGATGCAACCTCTCTATATAACGCCTGCAGACCGCCTTCGCATCCGGTATTCTCCTGATGAATCCCGCCTTGTCCCTTCCCTTTGCCAGTGTCCTGATCATTGCCATCTGGCAGTCCCCCACGTACAGACAGGTATCACGTCTTCGCGTTTCGATACCTCTGGTCTTGATAGCTCCATTCCTGTAGACTCCGTAGTATCTATTCAGCGGTGCGATAGAAGGGTGAAGCCGCGAGGATGGAATGACCATCCAGCGGTAGACTCCCTTCGGGGACATGGCAATATCGACCTCGTCAGTCACTCTCTGGCAGAACTCGACAATCTTGTCATATTCAATCTCTGAATCTGACTTTAGCCATAACGAGTCTACAATGCCGTGCACCATCTCAAGCCCCATCTCCTCTCCAATCTCCTGCGTCCTCAGTAGGGTGTCTCTTGCCAGAGCAGTCACAGCTGTATGAGCTTCCACTCTCCCGAAACGTGCGTTCTTGAACCCAAGATACCCAAAACATGAGACAAGGACTCCCTTCAGCGTGTTCTGCATCAGTTCATACCTGCGGGCATCCTTGCCCTCTTTGATGTGTTTCTTGAAGGCATCACGCTTCTTCACGACAAGGTCAAGCGATTCCGCAACTAGCCCTCTCTTGCGTGTACAGAGCCTGAAGCTCAGTTCGGGCACCTCTATGCAGTACTTGTGCTCGTACGGGCAGTCATCCCGTGTGCAGATGGTCTCAGGGCTTATGTTGCGTGTCACCATGAGCGTCGGATACATCGATGAGAAGTCACATTCCGCGATGTTCTCGTAGATGTCGGGCCGGGGCTGAAGGATGAGGCCCCCGCGGTCGATGGCCAGGAGGTCTGTGATCGGTTTGAGGAACTCCGGGTTCTTCTTGATGGGTGGAATCAAGATGTCCATCTCGTAGGCATTGAAGTACTGCACCGCAGCGTTCACGCTACCAATTGACATTCTCGATACCCTCTGTGGCTGAGAGAAGGCAAGTCTGCACCCCTCAATCACTCCCTCCATGCCCGAGGGTGAGTAGTAGAGACTCTCGGACCTGTCGATGTGTATTCTCCCATCGAACATCACTTGATTCCCGGCACGGAACATGATCTGATTGTACTGCCAGAATGACTGAGGCTTCCTGTGAACCACTCTCAATGGAGTGCCGTTTCTTGATAGCACGAGCTGTATTCCGTGGATCTTCGCTCGCAGACCGAGGTATCGGAATAGACTGTCGTCGCCTCCTCTACTGACAATCACATCGGGATCAATCTCGTCGACTAGCTCCTGGAATCCCCTGAGAATCTCCGCTTCGTCCTCATCTTCGATGCGAATGATGCTCTCGTGGTGCAGGACCTCGATGTGGTGTATCGGGTCTTCAAATCTTGGGAAGGGTCTTTCTGTGTCTACAAACACCTCGAAACGAATCTCTTCGAGGTCTGGGATCTCGTACTCTGTGTCCTCCCTGCTGTCAAGACATCTGATGCTGGTGATCTCTTCTCCGCTCAGGTCGTACTCCACTCGCCCGAACGGGAAGATCCTCTCAATGATGAAGAACTGCTGTACTGGATCGATGTCTGCGTGGAAGACAGTAGCCCCGGGAAGTCGCTCAAGGTCTCTTGCTAGGTCAAGGAAGGCGTCTGTTGTTGTAGAGACCCTGAGTACAGGGCTCTTCTCATCATCGTATACACTCACGAAGCGCTTGACAATCTCGACATCGACCACAGACTCATGCTCTCGTACGGCCTTCACGGCCTCGTCGTTCCTCCACTCACCACTGGTGATGATGTCAGTAGTCACAAAGAGCGATGGGTGGAATCTTCGATAGAGGTATCCCCGAGTCGTTCCATCTGTTTTGATCCAGAGTGTCAGCCCCTGGTTCTCTCGGTCGATACTGGCGTCGAGCAACCATCCAGTCTCAGTCATCAGGGTGAGATCTCCTCAAGCCGTGTCTCAAGCACCCCCAACCTCTCCTTGATCTCATCCAGCTCTCGAATCATCTCTACCATCGATGAGAGGAGAACCACCTCCATGACTCTAGGGGTCACAATCATCGTACCCGCATCAGCAAGACTCCTCCCATGATCGAAGACACGGTCGAGGAACTCCCTCTGCGACGGTCTCATTGTCCTCCTGTAGTCCTTCCATCTGGCCTCCTCGATTCTGATTGCATCCCGAAAGGTGCGTACGGTTCTACCCATGTCTTGCATCCACCATTCAGCTGGCCTCATACATTCTACCGCTGTGATTGTGGGTCTTCCGGGTAGGAGTTGTACTTCCGGAAGGACTCCCACCATGGGGACAGGTTCCCGAAACTAACATGACCTGAAGAGGTGGGACGACCCTCCCATACCCACCAACCCTCCAAGTCTGGGTTGCCATTGTTAATCACGAGTCCTCCGGAGACCTCGTGTTCCGTGAACCGCTCTCCCCGCCCCTGCAATGAAGCTGGACAATCGGCATAGACTCAAATAGCGGAAGCGTCAAATACCGCGTCAGTGTCCAGTGGACACTCTACGAGTCGGGTGACGTATCATGGTCACTGCATTGTTCAAAGTCGTGCTAATGGGAGATGGCAGTGTCGGGAAGACCAGCCTGCGCCGGACCTACATGGGAGAAGGTTTCCGAGCCAACTACATGATCACCATCGGGGCTGACTTCGCGGTCAAGAAGATGAGTCTTGAGGGCGGCCATGATGTGAGCATCCAAATATGGGACTTAGCCGGACAAGAGCACTTCAAGAGTGTTCGCTCTACTTTCTACAAGGGTGCCCAGGGCGCTCTGGCTGTCTACTCCACCGTTGAACGGGGCTCGTATGATAATCTCATGAGCTGGGTCGATGAATGCTGGACCAATGCTGGCAAGAAGATACCAATCGTTCTCGTGGCTAACAAGACAGATCTCCGTGAGCAGTTCAAGGACAATCCGGTGATGCAGCAGACCATTGTCACCACCGAGGAAGGACAGAACCTGGCTAACAAGATTGCCAGCAATGGAGTCCACACATCCTTCATCGAGACCTCCGCGAAGACTGGCGAGAATGTTGAGGCTGCTTTCCTCGAGCTCGCGATTAAGATACTCGAGGCTGGTGGGCTGGCTTAGACTCGTCTAGTCGTCAAGAACACCCAGTACTACCTGAATCTCCTCAAAGATTGCGCTTGCTGCACTGTGGAGTATCTCGGCATTGTCCGAGAACACATCTATACGCAGCTTGGACAGCTCATCATCCTTCGTTCCGGCCACGGTGAAAGACACCGCTATCCGATTACCCGAGTGGCGTCCTTTGCCCATTGCTGCGACAATCCCCATGAACGCCTTTTTCTTCTCTGCAGAGTCAAACTGGAATATCCTCATGTTCTTGTCTTCGATGATCTTCACTAGGGCTTCGAAGACCTCGACTGGCTCGCTGGCAAGCATGTGCTCACGGTTCCAGTTTGTCATCTCCGATTTGACTGTCAGGAATTCGTCTTCCGTTATGTCGATGGGCTCAATCTGCTCGTAGATCGATCGGACGAAGACATTACCTGACTTGGCGGCCAGTTTCTCTCCGGTCTCATCTCTTAGGGTTACCGACGTGATGATCTCTCCCTCTACGCAATCGCCGTCCACGCGGAACTCGAAGATCAGGCTATTAGACTCTCCCTGGAGTATCTCTTCAATCATCTGAACTTGGGAGTCTTCAGGAGTTAGGTTCTCCTTGGGATATGACAGAATCTCTACTCGGACATCCCTGATTGTCGCGAAGCTCTCGTTCTCAATGGTCATGCCAAACTGCAGACTGCCAGGAAGTGCCGCGAAGTCGTTCTTGACTAGGACTTCATCAGTAGTCCCCAAGGGCACAAGATCCTCAAGGAGGATTCCCAAGGGATCTGTTCCTTTCGTCAATCGAGTTGGTTTCGCAAGCACCTTTCCCTTTCTCTGAAGCCACTGGATTGAGTACTCCAAGGCAGCTCTCACGGTGTCGTTGTTGTCGTTAAGGTGTTGCTCCATTAGGGCCACACCATCACGGTCGCCCAGAGCCGCCAGCATTCCGGCAGATGCTACTCTTACTAGCGAACTCTCGTCGTTGAGTGCCAGCTCGAGAGGCTCGAGAGCCTCGACACCGAAGTCTGGGAGCTTCATGACTGCCAGTAATCGTAGATTCTCGTCTCCTGTGAGGGCCGCATCCTTGCATGCCTGAATGCTCGTGATGCTCTCTAGTGTCTTCCCTATCTTATCCTCTGAAGGCTTGGATATCTTCTTGATTGCCTTCTTCAGCAAACGAAGCGGTTCTCCTCCTCCCAGTGCAGAGGTCAGAGTGCGTTCGCTCTTCTTGGACAATCGGGGCCCTCCGAGTCTGCCGATGCTACTGGGATTATAATACTTGTTCTGATTGAGGAACAGGCCGGAGTGCACTGCCAAGCACATCCAAGGAACCCTTTTTACGTTGTCAGTTTTTCCAGCCCTTAGAGCCGGCAAGGAGTGAACCGGATGGAAGGTCAAGATCTCTCTGTATTTCTCAAACCCAAGATCCTCAAACCCGCCGCCGAACAGGGCGGGGACATCACACGCCGGTTTGCCATGAACAAAGTCGGCCGCATGTTTGCCGCCGCTCTTCAGGACAGGACAGTTCGCTTCTATGCCGCTGAGACCGGAGAGGAGATGCAGAAGGTTCAGGATGACTTTCTATGCACCTCACTGGCCTTTAGCCCTAGGGGGGACATTGTGGCCGCTGGGACCGTCGAACATGTCATCAAGCTATGGGACATCAAGACTGGGGAGTGTCTGGGCCAGCTACGAGATCACACCTATCCGGTTCTATGTCTGGCTTTCTCTCCTGATGGTGACAGGCTTGTGTCAGGAAGCGGCGATACAACTCTGACAGTCTGGAATATCGACGACCAGTCAAAGATGCACAAGATGAAGGGTCACGGGTTCTATGTGGTAACATGCGACTGGGACCCAACCGACAACCGGATCGTTTCTGGGTCTGTGGACGCCAACATCTGTGAATGGGACGCAATATCTGGCAAGCTCATTGAGAAGCACCAAGAGCATCGCGCGGCAGTCCACCACACACGCTTCTCACATGATGGTAAGAGACTTGCCTCCTGCTCTTCTGATCAGATCATAGTACTGTGGGACTCCAGCTGGAAACCAATGAAGATAACAAGTACTCTTCATCAGCACTCGGGAGAAGTGCGAGCCTTGGGCTTCAGCCCCGACGGCAAGTACCTTGTTTCTGGCTCCTCTGACAAAGACCTGTTCCTCTGGGAAGTGGACTCCGAAACAGTGGTGGGTCAAGCTACCACTATCGGTGAAATTGACGGAATCGAGTGGCTGCCGACTGGGAATGCCTTCATCACAGAAGACGGCTCTGGGGCCGTGCTAAGATGGGAGGTCACTGACATGGGTGCTATGCTTGCTCCCTTCGAGAACCTCCTGAAGGAGATTGAGGCTGACCCAGCTCCTGCAAGCAACCAGGAGCTCATCCGGAAATACGAGGAGCTCGTAGCGGGGTACGACCCCGAGATTCTCCAGTCAAAGAGCGTCTTCTATGTGCTGTGGCAATGCAGAAGGGCCCTTGGATTGCTTAAGGGCAAGGTCAGACGAAGATAGCCCATCAGCTCTTCTTTGACTCATCAATCATTCTCTTGCAGAGATCGACGTAGGCATCCTCGACATTATGTCCCGTGAGCGCGCTGCATTCGACGTACAGGTGGTTGTGCTCTCTGGCGTACTCCTGACCTTCTTCAGGAGTCACTACCCTGCTCTCAACAAGGTCTATCTTGTTAGCTACAACCGCCAACGGAATCTCCCTGTCCAGGCTCCTGAAAGTCTCCTCCTTCCAGTTCTCGAGGCTAATGAAGGTCCTTCGCCGTGTGACGTCATAGAGGAGAAGTCCGCCTCGCGCTCCCCGGTAGAAGCCCTGCCGTACTGATTCGAACCGCGGTTGTCCCGCTAAGTCCCATATTTGTAGCGTAACATCGGTGTCGTACTCGGGGATCTTGAGGCGCTTGACAGAGAAATCGGTGCCGATTGTTCGCTTGTAGTCTGTCTCGAAGTAGTTCTGTGTGAAGCGGAGCGTCATGGCTGTCTTTCCTACGGCACCCTCTCCGAGCATCACAATCTTGAAGCGGTATTCCGTAGACAATTGAACACACTCCCTGCGATGGACTGAACTCGACACCATTTAAATCTCTACTGTGACGGTAGACAGTCTCAGATGATTTAATAGGGAACCACCGGAACTAAGCGGCAGCACGGAGGATTTCGCTGAAATGGAACGGCCTGACTACAATAAGCTTCCCATGATACTTGAGGAGATGAATCGGGAAGGGGGCTACACGGTTTCAGTTCTTGCCAGAGGTGATGGTCTCCTAGTGGCCTCCGCCGCATCGCCGACCGCTAACCAGGACCTGGTCGCCGCAATGGCTGGCATGATAGCTGAGGTTGCCGAGCGCGTCCGTTCTGAATTGATGCTCGGTCATGTTCGTGATATCAGCCTCAGATGTGCACAAGGCAAGGCCGTGTTCAAGCGAGTTGGATCAAGGGGCGATGAATCCCTGATTATTGGAGCACTGATGCCGCGGAACGTCCGATACCACTCTCGGGCCGTCGGAAAAGCCTCGACCCGGATTCGACGTCTCATGGGTTACAAATAGGCATCAGTTCAGTATGCACATAGATAATACGCTCAAAACATTCAAGTGATGAGCAGCGTCTTTGACTCTGCCACTTCCATGGTTCAGGAGCAACGCCGTGTGACAGATAGCAAGGAGGCTGGTACGCCGACTGAGGAGGAACTCTCTGATAAGATTGAGGTAGTCCTCTTCAAGTCTGAGACCTGCGCCTTCTGTCCACGCGCCGAGGAAGTGATACGTGAAACAATAGAGGACTTTGGCCCCGACAGCTTCTACTTGAACGTCATCAACGTCACCGAGAACCCAGAGGTTGCAGAGGAATACGGTGTCTTTGCTCTGCCCACGGTGATGATAGGTGGCGTCTCAATCACCGGTATCCCTGAACCGGACATGCTGATCAAGATGATTCTCGGAGCCAGAGTGGCATCTCGGAAGAAGAAGGGTGAGTCGAAATGAGCGACCAGACAATAGAGCGTGTGAAGACAGGAATCCCAGGTCTTGATGAACTGATCGAAGGAGGCTTCCCGAGAGGGGACACAATCCTAGTGGCTGGAAAGGCAGGCACTGGAAAAAGCATCTTGGCTACGCAGTTCATCTACAGAGGGGCTAAGGATTATGGTGAGCCCGGGGTGTTGGTGACATTGGAGGAACCTCCACAACTCATCAAGAGAAACATGGCCCGATTCAAAATGGATCTCGAAGGCCTTGAGAAGGATGGCATGATCTCTATCGTAGATCTCTCCCCGTCCAAGGAGGTCACTCCCGTCACAATTGGTGAGTATCCCAGCTTTGACCTCTCTGGACTGGAAGCCATCATCATGAACCACATCAAGAAAATCAAGGCGAAGCGAGTTGTCCTCGATACTCTCTCGATTATGGCCTACAAGTTCCGGAGTAGAGACATTCTGAGAGAGGAGTTCTTCAAGCTCGCCGCTACCATTACCAAGACGGGATGCACACTTCTCCTCACTAGCGAGATACCGGCTCAGGATCAGGGACTGGGCGTTTTTGATATCGAAGCCTTCTTAGCGAGCGGAGTCATCGTACTGTACAACGAGAAGATCAGTGAAACGTCGAGATCGCGCTCCATTGAAGTCCTCAAACTAAGAGGTTCAAAACACAGCTCGCGGATACACTCGATGCGTATCACTGATGAAGGCATAAGAGTGTGGCCTGGAGAGATAGGGCCTGGACACTAAGACATGGGGTCCGAGAAGTGAATGCGACCGAGAATAGCAGCAACGAAGCACCGTCCCCGGCGCGGGCTCGACCGATGATAAGTGACCTTGTCGAGTTCGGCCAACTTACTCAGGTGTCGTACATGCTAGTCGGTCCACTGGGATCTGGAAAGACGACCTATGCAGAAGCCTTCCTAGCGGAAGGAATTGAGCTTGGGTTCCCTGCTGTCTTCGTCACGACGGATGTATCTCCGCGGGTCATTCGCAACGACATGAGCAGGCACGGCTGGACTATCGAGCAACAGGAGGCCTCTGGCCAGTTCGTCTTCATCGATGGTTACTCTGAGCGGATGGGTGCTCCTATTTCCAGTACAACTCGCTCGTTAGCGAAGGTCGACGATATCAGTGAGCTCGGGATTGTGCTCTCAGAAGTGCTTGAGCGTCTGGTCGTTGCTAGAGTTGTCATTGACAGCCTATCCACCCTAATCCTTCACTCCAATGCTGCGACGATGCCCCGCGCAGTGCAGAGGCTCAGCGGCAGAGTGACACAGAGTTCTCATAGCATCATGTACGTGCTGGAGGAGGGTGTGCATGAGGAGAAGACCTATGCAACCTTCTCATACCTCGCAGACGCAGTGCTACGGTTTAAAGTGAACGAATCTGGAGAGGTCCCCGTCCACCAGCTGAGGATGGAGCGGATGAGGGGGACAGACACTTCGCGGGTCTGGCATGACTTCGTAATCGAGCATTGATATCTTTACTCTGAAACCTTTAAAGCAGGAATCGGCCGAGGTTCGTACTGGAGAGAGTAACGTGGAACCTGTGCTTCTTGCCACGCTAAGGGATGTGTTGTGCGCATCACTCTCTCTTGATGACGGTCTCTCGGCCATACAGAACATCTCATTCAGGACTCCTGAAGAGAGTGACCTCCTCTTTGACATCGCACGCGCACTTGAGGAGATTATCCTCCGAAGACCTGGCCTTGCCAGCGCCAAGCTTACCGAGATTACTGTACGGCTGTCGTTCATGCCTGATCGAACGCTCCCTGAGATACTTACGCTGCTTGATGCAAGGTACACCAGTGGTGACAGACGTGTTGAGTGTGAGCTTCTTCCTGACATCGAAGCCATTCCCCGCCTAATTGACATTCTAGGAGAACTGCTTCAGGCAGTGGCTTCTTCCATACGAATGAATCTACGGCCGGTCCTACCCTTCTTCACTGATGAAGTTCTCATGACCATGGATGCAATCCATGATCGTCGCCACGCGCAGACAGATGCAATGGTCTTGAGGGAAGTGCACTCTCTGGCGTGGTCGCTCATTGAAGCTGGATTCTTCGAGGGCGCCGAGCTTCTCATGAACCGTTTGATCGGGATATCTCGAGAGAACAAGATGGAAGACATGGAGTTTGAGATAACCTTCGATTATGCCTGCGTGCTGACTGAACTGAAGATGTTCGATCAATCGAGAGACCTACTAAACAGCCTTGAGAAGATAGCCCGCAAGAAGAAGGATAAGCTACGTCTGGCAGAGGTCATGCTCCAGCTTGGCGTGAATGAAACTCGAGATGACTCCGTATCGTTTACCCTTGCTAGGAAAATCGGAGACAAGGCTGCTGAGCTCTACGAGATGGCACTTGTAAGTGGGATGGCCAGCAAGGATGAGCTTGGCCTCTCGCATTTGGTGATAGGCTCGAGCATTCTTGCCAACGGATGGAGAGAGGGTGTAGACGAGGCTGTTGACAGGCTGGAACAGGGACTGAGGATATACGACTCCATCGAGGAGATTACTCCCAACCAGAGCCTGCACGTCTTCAGGACCCTGACAGGACTGGGTTTTGCCTACGGCCTCATGGGCGACCATGAGAACATGGCTCGTGCCTTTGACTACCTAGACCGTGCGCGTGCAGTTCTGCCCGACATCCAAGCCGCAAAGGACGAGAAGGATGTGGAACGGTCCCGTCTAGAGAACATGATTGGGTGGCTATGCCTATGCACTGATTCTGACGAGTATTGGTCCAAGGGACTCAAGTCGTTTGAGAACGCCCTGGCGCTCCGTGAACGATTGGTCGAGAAGGGGTTGATCAGTGACCTTGAAATCTTGGGAACCCGAATGGGCTTCGGCCTGGCTCGCTTGAGAGAGTCTGAGCGGTCGGATGGAGCCACACCCGACAGTATCCGTGATATTCTGGTGCAGTATGTTCCTCTCTTTCCTACTGACAACCGCGCCTTTGTGGAGGTGGCAATCTCAACCTACAATGTTGTATGGTTGATTGCGAGGCATGGCGGATCAATTCCCCCTAGACTCCTGCGTCTTCTCGATGACATTGACAGAATGCTTGTTGATGCGCCCGCCACTGAGGACTTCCTGTTCATCGAGGGAGTTTCCCTTGTCGTTCCATACATGAGTGCATCTTGGTCCTCTCTTCTGGAACGTTCTAAGAGGATGAACAGAGGGTCCACAAGCCTCTCCGACGTCGCGAGCCTGACCGGAGCACTAGCCGCGTCTAAACTGAACGTGGAGGCTCTGAGTCTTGAGATGGCGGGTCGAGTTCAACCTACAGTCGATGACGCCGTCATCAATGTGGACTCCCTGTTGGGCAACTACTGGTTGGGTCAGACGTACCTTGTTCAAACGATACGCGACTTCTACGAGAACAAGGACTACTCGCAGCTAGCCACAGGCCTGTACAAGTGTGCGGTCACATTCGGCGAGGTCATGGAGACTGAATCTGACTTCGGGGAGTCTGCGGAGTTCATCAAGGCTGTCGCAGCGTCGCTCACGCAGATCCTACGGAGGTTCGCGCTTGCACTTGAGAATCAGTATGCCGCATACATAAACCGAGGTCTCTTCACCACAACACCGCCCTCTGTCGACGAGAGCAAGTACAACTTCGTTCTGGCGGATGATTGGCTGGGTCTCGTCAAGATCACGAACGCATATCTTGAGATGGTCGAACTCTCCGAATTGACCCCCGCTCAACCCTATCTTAACGCCGTGTTCTCTAACATCAATCGAGCTCTACGAATGATGGACTCTGTCTCTCTCGTTGATCGAAGGGTCCTAGCATATCTTGGGGCCATAATGAACGAGAGATACTACATGCGAATGTAGAGCTTAGTCGAACCTAGTCTCTGGGTTGGATATATCACGATAGCCTCCGCTTCTGGCTCCCCAAGTGGCCCAACCTGATGTTTCGGTTCTTATTTCATTGGCGAGCCCGAAGGACTCCCCTACTGGTATCTCTGCGGTCAATCTGAACAGTGAGCGCTCCGAATCGATCTCCAATACGTTCCCCCGTCTTCTGGCCAGTATCGACGATAGCGCACCTATGTGTTCTTCCGGTGCGCTCAGTTCTAGTCTTACCCAGGGTTCGATCAGTGTTGGGTCTCCGGACATTACGCTCTGTCGGATGGCATCCATAAGAGGTTGAGTGACCTCGCGCCATGAGGTCTCGGGCCCCTCGCATCTGATGCTGGCATCTTCTATGACAACGCCAAGCCGCCTCATCTTCTCGCCATGCTTGGGCCCTGTCCGTATCATGACTCGAAATGCTTCTCTTATCCACTCCACTTCGTCGTCGTAAAGGCCGATCTTGCCCGAGCCATCCAGAATCCAGCTGTCTGTGGACGCATCCGAGTCGAGCACAACTCCCATACTCTCGGCTACCAGGTCGGGTCGTGTCACGACCGCACGTACCGTGAATCTGCTGACCTCTCTCCCACCGGCCTCTCGGGACAAACCATCCTTGGCCATCTGTTCGCGTAACACAACCATCGGCTTGCCCAGGACAACTTCTACGCCCTGTCTGGCCAGCTTCTCAACTGTGATTTCCACGTGCAGCTCACCCGCCCCTGAGAGCAACATCTCTCCAGTGTCTGGGTTCACATGGAATTCCAGAGCAGGATCCGTCTGTACATATTCCTGAATTGGCTCCTTGATCTCTGCGAGTTGTGATAGCCTCTTGGGCTCGATTGTGTACGTCACTACGGGCTCAGTTGGATACTGCAGTTCACTCATAGGTGTCGTATCGGCCACGCTCGGATCTAGGAGTGTGTCCCCAATGGCCACTTCCTTCAGGCCTGTGATGAATGCCAGATTGCCGGCTGGTACTTCCGGTAGGTCCACTCTGGTCTTTGACATGGATATCCCGATCTGAAGCGATTTCATCTTCTCAAGAGACCTGGATGTGACCAGTGGTTTCGCCCGAACCAGAGTTCCGGAGAATACCCTGACAGACGCCACCGTGCCAGCATGCCTGTCTGGCTGCACATCGCCTACCAGGCAGATGCAGGGTCCAGAGCGGTCGCACTTCAGAATAGACTTGCCAGCAGGGGATTCAATATCCCCGTTCCAGAACGAGGGTACTCTGTAGCTCTGTGCGTGCGCCGGATTGGGCACTACTGTCACAACCGAGTCCAGAAGCACTCGACCGACGGGGTATCTGGCTGAGAGGACTCTACGGTTGTCACTCCGGTACTCCTTCTCTATGTCTTCAAGAATGGAAACGAAGGCTTGCCCCAGTTCAAATGGGTCCCTGCTATTGCCTGATCTTTCACTGAGCGTAGTGATGTCAATGCCCCACTTGTCAAGGGCAGACCCAACACCAAGGGACCCATTCAAGAACGAGACCTCCCATTCTTCGAGCCTCTCATCATCGAGATACTTGCCCAGCATTGCATTGAACTCTCTCACGGTCCTATTGATCTCATGTGCGGTCTTCTTAGCACTGAGCCGTCTCTCTCTAAACAGCCGGTCGACCTTGTTGACGAAGAGGATTGGTCTCACAAGTTCTCTCATTGCCTGACGTGTGACGGTTTCAGTCTGAACCATGATTCCCTCGATTACGTCCACGACGATGATTGCGCCATCAGTGAGTCTGAGCCCTCTGGTAACGTGGCTTGAGAAGTCGATATGGCCCGGTGTGTCCACCATGTTGATGAGATGCTTCTTCCCTCCCAATTCATGAACTAGCGAGATGCTTGAGGCCTTGATGGTTATGCCTCTCTCCTGCTCAATCAAGTCATAGTCAAGAAGCCTCGCTGACGCGGCAACATCCTGCGACAAGAGACCAGAGGCCGCTATCAGTGAATCCGTGAGGGTGGTCTTGCCGTGGTCTATGTGGGCAATGACTGTGACATTCCTGATCTTCTCTACATTGTCAACTAGGCCTGATACCTGTTCCTTTACGAACTTCTTGTAGAGATGAGACAATGGGCCCACTACCGCTGCTTTCTCTTGAGGTCCTCACTGGGTATGGTGATTCTCTCGCTGCATTTCCCACACTCGAATGTCACTGACTTGTCTGATCGGGCGACTTCTTTGCTCAGTGGCTGCCCACACTTGCAGACGAATCCAACCAATCGTGCAGGATTTCCAACAACCAACCCGTGTGCAGGAACGTCTCTAGTCACGACAGCTCCGCTGCCAATCATGCAATACTCACCAAGAATAGTATCACAGACAATCGTCGCGTGCGCTCCGATCGATGCCCCCTTCTTCACGAGGGTCTTGACAACGTCCCAGCTTTCACCGAATGCCCGTGGGTACATGTCGTTGGTGAATGTCATATGAGGACCACAGAACACGTCGTTTTCAATGGTCACACCATGATACACCGAGACTCCGTTCTGGATCTTCACGTTGTTGCCAATCACTACATCAGCGTCAATGTAGACGTCTTTCCCTACGTTGCAGCCTTCTCCTATCTTCGCTGTGCCTCTCACGTGTGCGAAGTGCCATATGCGTGTGCCTTTGCCTATCTGAGCTCCTTCGTCAACTACAGCCAATGGATGAATGAAGACCTCTGTCATCGTACTCACAATGATGTCGAAGTGCAATGCCGAGTTAACTGTTCCTCTTTGCTGCCTACTTCCCTCCGCCATCGGGCGATGCCCAGAGACTTCCTCTGTAGCTCTCCGTGGTCGGACATCCTACGCACTTCTCTACATGGTATCTCTTGCACTTGGCGCAGTCCATTGCGCAGGGAGCGACAGACTTCCCTGTGACGGGAGGTGCTAGGTCTATTTGCAGAAACTCAGGGGAGACCGGCGCATTGCCGAACCAGTTCTCTGATCTTCTCACTCCCGGTTCTGTCCGCATGCTGCAGGTGCCGATGATGGACTCGAGGCTCCATGGGTCTTCTGCCACCATGACTGCAAAGATGTTGTATCTCCCCGTGACCGGCGCAAGCATCAAGAGGCGAGGGCAGTCCTTGTACTTCTCTCTGATTCGGTCTGCGACTTCCATGTCCTCTGTCTCTATTCCCATGAACAGGATCTTGGCATCGAGGAACTCCCCGCTCACACCAGCGGTGACCTTCGCTAGCCCCGACTGAATGAGCTTGTCCAGTCGCTTGCTCACTGCTACGTGGGACATCCCCAGCTCCTTACCCAGGTCTACCAGAGTCATTCGTCCGTTATCGTAGAGGAGTGATACAAGCTTCTTGTCGATGTCGTCCATCTGGTTACACCTAGTTCTTCGAGGGGCTACTTGAGTTACTAATTGAACCCCCTGACCAACGAGTAGGAAGAGCTAGATAAATCGCGCGGATTTCTTCAGACCTGCTCCGCTCTCTCCCAGTCATGTTTGTAGATGTGGGCGTTGACTGACATCGTTGTCACGGTGCCCCGTTCGCGTCCCACATGGTCGCAGACATGACTCAGGAGTTCGCCCAACGCATAGACATTCGCAGGCCAAGCGCCGTACATGTCGTTTGAACGTATCATTACTGAGAGGTCGATGACATCCTCCCTTGTCATGAAGACAAAGTGGTTGAGGCAAGGGACTTCGTCCACTATCGTATCCTTCCTCGGATCCCATGTCGTGGCCACGGCCCGTCTTGTGTACGGACTGTCTTTCAGCTTGGCGATGACGTAGGAGATTTGATCGAGTTCCTCTGTGCCCCACGCATTGAGCCGTTCTCCGTATGTGTAGTCGAAGTCCATCCTGTCTGGGTTGAGGAGTTGTGTTGCATACTTGTCCCTCAGGACCGCCTCGCTGAAGGGATACAATTCACTGACTCTGTCCTTGAAGGGGTCCTCTATGTGGATCACTGCATTGTCCAGCCAGCGTGTGTCGCTTCCTCTCTCGTCAGTTCTTGTCATCCCTGACTGCATAATCTTCCTGACGATGCGAACCCAGCCATCCACGGGGCTCTTGGCTCTCACGTATGTTGGCAAATCGTTTACCTCCCGGACGGCAGTGCGAAACCTCAGCCCCTATTCTAGGTTTCGGGGCTTGTCCGCTTCCTGCAGTACACGTCTCAAACGCGCCAATCTCCGGAATCTGATTGTTTCATTCCTTGAGTGCTTTCACTACAAGGTTGTTGCAGAAAGGGCCTCGAATTCTGCAAATAGCTGGCCCGGAGGGCACCTTTTTCGACCATGTTCTTGGTGGCCTTAAGTAGGGCAAGCAAGCCTAGGAGATGAGCAAGCATGCAAGACCAGAGGCAGCTCGGAGATGCATTGGGACAAGGCGAGAGGCCATCTCCGAAGGCGGTAATGCTTTTATTCGACGCCGAGAACCCATCAATTCGCGACTCGTTTCGAGTCGGGAGTGACGAGTGATATGTCGCCGGGAGGACAAGACAGTACGCCGAAGTTGTATCTCTTCACTCAGGAGAACTGCGTGAACTGCCCAGCCGCGAAGGCAGTGATACACGAGGCATTTGACGGCACTGACGTACCCATTGAAACCATCGACTTGCTGAAGATGGATGATGACCTCGAGTTCCGGCTTCTCGAGCATCAGATCTTCATTGCCAGCACTCCAGCAATACTGGTAGAACGTAATGGATCCATGAAGTTGCTGTACTCGGGTGAGGTTCCCACCGTGGAAGGCATCAAGAAGGAGGTCCATGACTACGCATGACTGACATCCGTAGTTCGGTCTCAGATCTCGAGGACTTGCGGGCTAGAGAGAAGAAGATGCCCAAGGTCAGGACTACTCAGGGCACCATGGAGATTTTCGATGCCAACGCCATCATTGACAGTCTAGTCCTGGAGGCCCACCTTACTCGTGCCGATGCACACCTTGTTGCTGTCAGGGTCATGGATCGAATCGTTGCTTCTGGAATCAAGTTCCTGTCAGGCCCCCTCATCAGAGAGATGTGCAACAGCATTCTAGCTGAGATGGGGTTGGAGAAGGAACGCATCCTCTACACCAGAGTGGGCATTCCCATGTACGACCTCGGCCTGCTCATCAATGACCCCGGGGACCACACCTCTAACGCCAATCTAATGCGCAACCCGGAGACCATTGCCAAGCTCGTTCACGACCAGGTCATGGAACAGCACACCTATCTCTCCATCCCACCACATCTGGCTGACGCGCACCTCAGCGGTGACATCTACATCAAAGACCGTGAGTACTTCAGCACGCGTGACTACTGCGCAACCTGGGACCTCCGCCAGGTCCTCAAGCTAGGCATTGCGCCAGACGGTCTGGGAGGCATGCACTCCAGTGCAGCAGGTCCGGCTCAGCACCTACCTGTAGCGGTCAATCACTCCGCCATCTGGCTCGCAGCAGCCCAGAGCTCATTCGCTGGAGGGCAGGGCTACTTCTACTTCAATACCTTCCTTGCTCCCTTCATGCAGGGCTTGCCCTACAAGAAGATCAAGCAGGCTGCTCAGCAGCTCATATTCACTCTCACTCAGCAGTACGTTGCTCGCGGCGGTCAGGTCATCTTCTCAAGTGTAGACCTGACGCCTGGCATCCCCAAGATCATGCGTGATGTTCCTGCGGTCCTTCCTGGTGGCAAGGAGACCGAGGTCACCTATGCAGACTTCGAGGATGAGGCCCATCAGTTCTTCAACGCCTTCATGGAGGTCATGCTCAAGGGCGATATGAAGGGGAAGGGCTTCAGCTTTCCTAAACCCAACATCGTTCTTCGCGAGGAGTTCATGAAGCCTGAGTTCGATGACTCGTGGCACCTTGTCGCTGAACTCACTGCTAAGCATGGATCTCCCTACTTCGAGAACTATCTCAACTGGCGTTCCAGCATCGAGGCCGGTTGCAGCAGCTGCTGTTCACATCTGTGGACCGCATCAAGCGATGAGGAACTGGAGGAGTTCTTGAGTGGCAACATGGTCTTTGGTGCCTCACAGATGGTGACTCCCAACTTCGGCCGAGCCGCATGGATTGGCAGAACGGATGAGGACCGGTTCTTCACTAAGGTGGATGAGTACTTTGAGCTCTCCAAGCAGGTCATCCTTGAGAAGAAGATGCTGATGGACAAGCTCATCGCCAGCGGCAGCGTTCCATTTTACACTCAACCCAAGCCCAATGGTGAGCCGCTTATCGATATGAACAGAAGAGAGTTCCTCCTCGGAACAGTCGGCTTCGAAGAGATGGCCCACATAATGACTGACCATCACCTTCACGAACGTGAGGGCACCCGCTTCGGCGTCAAGGTCCTGAGATACCTCAAGGAGAAGTCCAAGGAGTTCCAGAAAGAAACCGGACTTCACTTCGGAGTGACGCGTACACCTGCCGAGAGTGCTGCTGGCCGACTTGCATCCAAGGACTACAAGGCCTATCCAGGAATCAGGAAGTACCTCAAGGGCCAAGCCCCTAATGTCTACTACACAAACAGCACTGCCCTCTATGTCGGTGCAGACCTTCATCTCAGCGACCGCATCAAGAAGGAAGGCATGTTCCATCCGTATATGGACGGGGGTGCCTTGACTCACATCTATCTGGGTGAATCCAACCCTGATCCCGACGCACTGTGGGCACTGACGAAGAAGATCGCAAGAGATACGCTAACGTCGTACTGGTCGTTCACAAAAGATGTCCTAGCTTGTTCTCAGTGTGGCCATCAGGAGGGCATCGACTGGAGAAACGTTAGATTCGCTAGCATTGATGATCTGACAAGGATTCCTTGTCCCAAGTGTGGGTTCGTGGGCGTAGATATTATATCACGCGTGACAGGCTATCTCCAAAGCATCAACACATGGAACAAGGCGAAGCGTCAGGAGTTCCTCGACCGACACAGGTACAGTCTGTCTGCGAAGTAAGAGCTTCTCCAGGGCAGCCTATCAGATCCGCAACTCTGCTAATGGATAGGTTTACTAAACATCCTCATCAAGGTAGTTCACGTGATGCGGATGAGAGAGAATGAGCGAAGACCATCCACTATTTGCGTCCAGGGAACTGAAGAGCAGAGACCTGGGCCTGCCGTGATGCCAATTGTGCAGACTTCCACGTTCGTCTTTGAGAGTCAGAAACACATGCTTGAGTCAGTACAGGGGAAGTCCGGTGGCCACGTCTACACCAGGTGGAGCAACCCAACTACGAAGCATGTGGAGGGGAAGATCAGTGCTCTCGAAGGAACCGAAGACACCAATGTGGTTGCATCAGGAATGGCGGCGATAAGCTCTGCAGTCTTCGGTATGGTGAAAGGCGGAGAGAAGATTCTGTCAACAGACTCCATCTATGGAGGTACACTCCATCTCTTCAAAGAGGTTCTTCCTCAGAACGGCATCGAGGTGGATTTCGTGGACATCGCCGAGTTCCCCGATGCCATCTCCGAGGGAAGGGGGAAGTACCGCCTCTGTTTCTTTGAGACCCCAACTAATCCCACGCTGAAGGTGGTGGACATCGAGCGCGTGGCAGAGGCCGCGAGGTCTGCCGGAACGACCAGCATGATTGACAACACGTTCGCCTCTCCCATCAATCAGAAACCTCATCTCCTGGGCATTGACCTGGTCATGAACAGCGCGACCAAGTACCTGGGAGGACACAGCGACCTCATTGCAGGGACCGTGTCTGGTTCTGCCGTAACCATGGGCAGAGTCAGAGAGGCGGCCAAGCTACTCGGTGGTACAATGGATCCATTCGCGTCCTTCCTCCTTGACCGCGGCCTGAAGACTCTCGCCATCAGAGTAGAGCGCCACAACTCGAACGCGATGTTCTTGGCACAAGAACTTTCGAAGGACTCTCGCATCCGTGCCGTACACTATCCTGGCCTGCCTTCTCACGAGCACCATGCTGTCGCAAGGAAGCAGATGAATGGATTTGGGGGCATGCTCTCTATTGACCTCGATTCTGATCTGAAGGGTGCCGAAACGTTCGTAGACTCCCTTCGGATATTCCTCAATGCAGTCTCGCTCGGAGGGGTAGAGAGTCTTGCCAGCATTCCGTCCCTGACCACGCATTATGGCTTCGACGAGAGCACGCTTCGAGAGATGGGCATTTCCGCGTCCGCGGTTCGTCTATCCGTCGGAATCGAGGACCCCGCAGACCTCTTGGCCGACCTCAAACAGGCGCTTGACTCGCTCCGGTAGACATCTCTACGTATGGGCAGCCGACACGACTGGGGCCTCAGACCGCCCAATCACGCAATGAGGCAGGAGCCCTCTACGATTCCTTGGGGCGGATTCTGAAGTACCAATATGCGCCAACCAGAACCGCCCAGCCACAGACCGCTGCTGGCATTAACCTAGAGGTGCAGAACGTATTACGCAGATTGCTCTTCGCTCATTAGTAGAGAGACCGCAGTTGTCTATCCACCTGATATCTCGAGATCACTGCAAAGGGGCCTTTGCCCTCAGCCGCAACAGATGCGCAGGCGGAGGCGAAGTACCCTGCTCTGGATATCTCTCCGCCGGTTCGAAGGAATTCCATCAGGAAGCCCATTGCATAGATGTGGTCTGATCCAGCGGTATCCAGGATTCGCCCTGGCATGATGTAAGGTATCTCATTCTCTCCTCTGTGGGAGTAGATAGTAGAACCCCCCTCATCTCTGTTTACGACCACGATGAAGGGTCCTCGGGAGAGTAGATCCTGTGCGGAGTCCTCCTCAGTTGCCTTTTCTGTGAGAAGTGACAGCGCCACCGGATCAGTGAACAGAATCGTTGTGTAGTCAAGATAGCTATCGATGTTCTCGGGCACGTAGTAGAGCACTGAACCTGACTTGTCTGCTATTCTCAGACACCCACTCACATCAAGAGCTATGAGGGATTCCGTCTTGGCTGCTCTCCTTAGGCAGGACTGCTTAACCTCGCCAAGTACTGGAGAGAAATAGATTGCACTGGCCCCTAGGTGGTCTTCGCTAAGATGACCCTCTTCGATTGGTGGAGCGACCGCCACTACATCATGCTTCTTGGTTCCGTCGTCATACTCTCTGGTGATGATTTGCGTTGTCTGCGCTCCTGACCGCATCAGTCCGGATGTGTCGAGACCGGATGTGACAAGTCTCCCAAGATCATTGTCACTGAAGTCTAATCCTACATGGGAAACGATGCCAGTGCCAACTGCTCCAAGTGTCTGTGCGCTGGCCGCATAGGCTGGAGCCCCGGAGAGCATCTCTTCTTGCCCCGAGTAGGTAATCCTCACCTCTCGGTAGATGTGCCCCACTATCAGAAGCTCCATGACTAGTCGCCTACCCAGCACTTGGTGTGTTTGAGATTTCAATTTGACTCGTCTGTCTTCGCTCTCAAAGCAAAACTCCTGGTTCTCCTTGCCGAGGGGAATTCCTTCATATTCAGTGTGTGCCAGCGTCATCTAGAACGCTGATGAGGAATGTACTGACAAAGAGAGTCCTGGAGCGCTTTCAGTCCAAAGCCCCCGAGCTTGAGAAGTTCATCGGAGCAACGAGAATGGTGCTCAAGCCGACCAAGAAACCTCCTTTTGAGATGCTGGTTCACTCCATTGTCTACCAGCAGTTGTCCGGCAAGGCTGCGAGAACCATACTAGGTAGACTTCTGGAGCTTGTCGGAGACCTGACGCCCTCATCAATCCTCTCCCACTCTGAGGACCAACTAAGGAGTGTGGGTCTCTCCAGACAGAAGGCCTCCTATCTCCATAATGTGGCACAGGCGTTTGGCGAAGGTGGCTTCCTTGAAGAATACAACAGCGTGGAATCACTCAGGAAGCTCTCGAGTGAGAAGATTCTCCAGCTCTTCGTCGATATCAAAGGGGTAGGAGAGTGGACTGCCCAGATGTACCTGATCTTCTCTTTAGGACGCCTGGATGTGCTTTCCCCCAAGGATCTGGGCGTCCGAAAGGGAGTAATGAAGATGTATGAGCTGAAGGATGTCCCCACTCCAAAAGAGGTTGAGCATATCGCTCAGCACTGGCATCCCCTCGAGACCGTAGGCACATACTTGGCTTGGCGCGTTCTGGAAATCGACTGATGATCCCTCACGCCTCGCGTATTATGCCAGTCATATGCAAGCTATATGGCCAGATGTTAAGATGGTCAATCATTGTCATTGACGAGTCTCTGCCGCCTCAGTCCTCGCGGGCATTGACTCCTGCCAACGCGCCTGCTGACCCTCGTAGAGAGCCTCTGGGAGCCGTTTCGGGCCATCTGGAAGGAGGTCAACTTCGCTATAGCCGTTATATTGGAAATCTCACAGTCTTTCCTTGATTGGACATGACGGTGCGAGTGGACTCAGCCTATGTTTCGGAGAAGACAACACAGGCCGCTTGCGGCAGATGCAGTTGTGTCATTCTCTACAGTAGCGAACACTGTCTGCTGTGTGATGCAGCACTTGAGATTCTGACAGAGGTCATGGGGGACTTCGGGCTCTCACGTGACTCAATTCGAGTGGTTGACGTCCAATCGGAGCATGACGATGGATGCGGGGATCCTTTGCCCGTAGGGCTACCTGCCATTAGAATCTGCGACGAGATCCTGTCGGGTCTTCCCGACGCCGATGTGGCACGAGGGGCCGTGATGCAGACCATCCTGAAAAGCTGTTTCCATGAGTGTGGCGACTAGGCCACTCACTTTGTCACTTGCAGATTGGCCAGTGACCTGAGAAACTCCGGGTTCATCTTGAGCTGGTTCATGCCATCTATCGAAGCGCGGTAGAGTGGCTTTCTCATATCTCTGAGATTTGCGGTCTTCTTGCAGAGCGATGACTGCTGAAGGGTTCTGAGTGCCAGAGTCACTGTTCTCATGGCGAGGCCACATGACTTGGCGATGTCTTGTGGGGACATGGGACCGTCTTTGGCCAGTCTGTCCAGTACAAGGATTGTGCTTCTTGTGTATCTATCTGGCCCGCCCATTTCGTTCCACCTTGCGGAGGGTTCGTGTTATCGATGTAGCTCGGAGACAGCCGCCACAGATAAGCGTTATCACGAGCAGTCGGATACGTTGCTACAATGCGAAGTTTAATTGTGCTATCGTTCTGGTTTCTGCAATAGAGGTGGTTCTACGTCTCGGCCTTACCGACTTGATAGGAAGGACTTGCGAATCCTCACAGTCCTCGGCAGACTAGGCGCCAAGGCATCCACTGAGGAGATCGCTGGGATGTTGGGAGACATCCCTCCACGTACAGTCAGGTATAGGCTCAAGAAGATGAGAGAGGCCAAGCTCCTCAGCAGGAGGTTGGTGATGACCCACGAGCGACGGATGGGTCTTGGTGAGAGCATTCTGGTCATGAATTCGACTCAGAGGGGGACAAGGATTCTTCCTGAGCTCTTCAGCAAGCTTGACGCCCTCTACTGGTACTCTCCGACATACGGGACATACGATGGATACTATGTTCACTGCCTCTTCTCCCTTGCAGCTCCCAGAATAGGAAGGAGAATCCTCGAGGCCATGCAGAAGAATGACCTCATTACCGGCTTCTTCATCTTCGACATCACCGACTACGAGTACACGGCCGAGGACTTCACAGACTACCATCCTGGCGAAGGCTGGAAGTACGACTGGGAGTCATGGAAGGAGCGGATTGACAAGAACGCGAAGGGGAAGTTTCCTGCAGACGCCAAGCTCAGCGAGCTACACCCGATTGTGGACTTCGATGGTCCTGACGTGAAGATACTCAAGATGCTCTACCAGAACGGTGAGGTGACACAGAAGGAGATTGCAGAGGAGCTTGGGCTCTCGGAAGCACACGTGAACATGCGGATTCACCGACTTGAGGATAATGGCATCGTGAAGGGATTCAGGCAGATAGGTTACCTTCCAGAGCCATGCCTCGATGTCACCGTGTTCTTTGAGGTGGAGGAAGCCAACGTCGGGCTGATATCCAGCTTCTATGAGATCCCTCAGATTGGCACGGTAATGATGGAGTCAGAAACAAGGTTCGGGTATAGAACCTATCTGCCCGCATGTGACTACCGCGAGTTCCTTCGTGGCTTCGACCGGATGCGACCCTATCTGAAGTGGTACCACTTCCAGACAATTCACGATCCGAAGAACTTGACCAAAACCCTACATCCATTCGACATGTTCGATGCGGAGAAAGACAGATGGGAGACCCCTGCGAGCAAGTACCTGAAGCTCATACCCGAGTTCATCGAAGAAATCGAGAAGGGTCAGTGATCTCGTTTCACTGAGAACACATTCGCATTGCCTCTCTTCCCAGTGACGATTAGAATGCCCATTCGCCTAAGGCAGTATGTAACCTTGCCCGCCTCACGAATCGTGTATCCTGTGGCATCTGCGAGCTCTCTGTTTGTGAACTCATCCTTTAGAGAGTCGGGGATGAAGTGGAGCAAGTCTTTGGGCTCATTGTAGACTCGGCGGCCCAGAATGCCGAGTAGTCTGCGATCAATGATACTCCACCCTCTCCGCCTCCAACTCCCTTGATTGTCCTTCCGACGTATCTCTTCTTCTTCAATGAGCAGGACCTCCAAGGAGAAGTTCTGATGATGCAGAAGTGTTGGAATGGACACGAGTTCGTCAAAGAGACTCTGGGGGCCTTGCTGCTTGGGAGATCTCCTGCGACTGATGGTCTCTGAGCCCTCAGGGCTCTCTCTCACAATCCACTTGGTCAATGAAACCGGGTATACAAGACGAACCCTGTGAGACTTGACGAGCTTCATCAGCTTGTCTCTAATCTTAGAAAATCCTCTCGTCTGCACCTCGATGAGGAGGTCATCACGAACAACATCTACAATGAACCCATCAACGTCGACCTCCTCCCGTGAGTCTGCAGTCATGTATGACCGCTTGATGTCTGAGTGAAGGGACCATTCACTGATGGTGCCGATGCCGTTCTTGCGTGCCATCTGGGCTGCTCTCGAGCATAGGCTACTGGGAGGGCAGTTATGTGTCTGTCGGGGGTTCATTCCATGATGACGACTGCGTCGACAAAGAGCTCGTAGTCCTCATCCTCATCAATATTGAAGATCTTCACCTTCTCGACTTCGAACTCCCCTAGGATCTCCAGAAGCCTTGACTCAGTCAGCAGCTTCACCCTTGAGTCCTCTAACCGTGCTCTCAGCTCAGGAGTAGTCATGATCTCCGCATCAGGAGTAAGAAGAACGACCCTGTCTGTAACTTCGGTCAATTCCAGTGCTGCCTCGACGCTCTCATCACCGGAGTGAAGAATGAGGGTACGCAGGTCTCTGAGCTCCTCTGGGTCATCTACTGCGGTCCAGACACCTTTCCCGAGAAACTCGTCTTTCCCGACGACACACTCGGGTTCGGTGTCTTTTACCTTGTCCTCCTCTCCCACATCTTCTCCCATACCCTTCCGGTAGCTCTTGATTGCTTCATGGAGCGCGTCCGCAGCCAAGTTCGAGCAATGCATCTTGATGGGAGGGAGGCCATCCAGCTCATCTGCGACGTCTTGCCTCGTCAGCTTCATGGCGTCGTCCAGCGACATGCCTTTGACCATCTCAGTAGTCATGCTCGTCGTGGCGATGGCAGATCCGCAGCCGAAGGTCCTGAACTTCGCATCAGTGATTCGGTCTCCATCTATGCGTATGTAGACCTCCATAATGTCGCCACAGGTCGGGTTGCCTACCTTCCCTACGGCCACATCATCGCCCTCGAGCGTTCCGACGTTCCGCGGATTCCGGAAATGGTCAAGAACCTTTTCGGAATACTTCGTTGACTTCATCTTTCTTACCTCTTCTTTGAATCGTAAATCGGTGACAGCTCACGCAGGCGCGATACCACATCAGGTACCGCCTTCATCGCTGCATCGACGTCATCGTCTGTGGTGAATCTACCAGTTGTCAGCTGCAGGGACCCATGAGCCTCCTCGTGAAGTAGTCCCGTGGCAATCAGCGTATGTGACGGCTCCAATGTCTTGGAAGTGCACGCTGAGCCTGTCGAAACGGCGATGTCCATGTCTTTGAACATGAGGAGTATCGACTCACCCTCTATTCCGTCAAACCTGAAGTGAGCGTTGCTGGCGAGGCGCTCCGTGGGGTGACCGTTGAGGTAGCTGTCTGGAACCTCTTCGAGCACCTGCTTGATCATCCTGTCCCTGTACGCTTCTAGCCGCTTCACTTCGGAGTCCATTTCCTTCCGCATGATTTCTACGGCCGCACGCATGCCAACGATACCTGCCAGATCCTCGCTACCCGACCTCAGGCCCCGTTCCTGTCCGCCGCCTATCATGATGGGATTGACTCTGTACTTCTTCTTCATGTACAGCACGCCGACACCTTTCGGCCCATAGAAGTCATTGGAGGATAGTGCCATCAAGTGTACGTTCTCACGCTGGACATCTAGATTAACAAGCCCCTGCGCAGCGACTGCATCTGTGAAGAAGGCGATGTTCCTCTCCTCGGCAAGTGCCCCAATCTCCTTTATCGGTTGGATTGTCCCTATCTCGTTGCTGGCATATCCGACTGAGATCAGGATGGTCTTCTCAGTTATTCTTCTCTCAAGTTTCCTGATGTCCACCATTCCGTACTGGTCGACAGGAACTCTCGAGACCTCGAAGCCCTCTCTCTCAAGATACTTGGCGATATTGCGAATGGAGATGTGTTCAACTTCTGAGATGATTATGTGATTGCCCTTGCTCTTGTTTTTCAGGGCATACCCAATGATACCAAGATTGATCGCCTCAGTAGCGCCGGAAGTGAAGACAATCTCGTCGTCATCTGCATTGATGTAATCTGCAATGGCCCTCCTGCTTTCCTCTAGCGCCTCCGTGGCCACATCGCCTACATGATGTAGAGACGATGGGTTCCCGAACTTCTCTGTGAAGTAGGGCACCATTGCGTCCACTACTCTAGGATCTACCGGTTTCGCCGTATGATAGTCAAGATACACCTGTTTCACTTGCCCCACACTCAGTCGGTCATCTAGAACCACATGGTGGCATCTGCTTCCAGCGTCAGATCATTGAGCGTCGCTGCTCCCACAGTCTTCAGGTCTGGGGTCAGCTCGACCTTCTCCCACCCTAGCATCTGCGTTGAGGCCTCACAGACATAAACCGGGATTCCCATCTCTATTGTCCTTCTCAGCATTTCCTGGAAGCTGGGGAAGTCTCCAATCTTGAAGTCATTATCAGGGTCCAGAACCCTTAGTCCCTGACCAAGGTAGTACACCTTAGCGTCTATGTCCATTGCCTTCGCGCTCTGAGCCAGAACGAGGGGGGAATACTGTCGCTCTTGCTGGTCGCTGGTCTGCACGTAAAGGATGCTCGCCATACTCATTCACTCTTCTTCTTCAGTAGGAAACGCCGGACTCCATCGGGTAGCTGTTCAACACGGAGAAGATCATGACCCGTCCTCTTCGCGAACCTCTTCAGGTCTTCTTCAGCCGCTGGATCGTCAGCCAACACTTCTAGAACCTGGCCTGGCTCTAGTGCATCAATAGCCTCCCTTGTTTGGAAGAGCGGCTGGGGACAGAACAGCCCCACGCAGTCCAGTGTTTCATTAGGCTTCTCTGACATTCTTGTCACCTGCCCACTACTGATAAACAATAGTTAATTATTCCTTATAACGTTATGGTTCGGAATCCGCCTTTGGCACGAGAATGAAGGATTAAATGGGGGTTCTACGGAGTTCGGCACAGTCCAACAAAGGTGGAAGTCAATGACGAAGAGCCGTGCAGCAGTTGTGCCTAGTCCAAGCGAACCACTTGTGGTCGAGGAGTATGAGATTCCGGAACTCGTCTCAGGAGCTGCTCTCATGAGAGTGGCAAACGCAGGCGTGTGTGGTACAGATGTTCACCTATGGCACGGGAAGCTATCCGGTGTGCCCTATCCTCTCATACCTGGTCACGAGGTTGTGGGAACCATTGAAGACGTAGGCCCCTCTCCAATCCGCGACCTTGACGGCAATCTGATCAAGGTCGGTGACCGCGTGACATTCCACGACGTCACTAAGACCTGCTATTCCTGTTGGTATTGCCTGATCGCAAAGGCTCCCACGAAGTGCCCAAATCGAGAGGTGTACGGGATCACTCGTGATTCCACCAAGTGGCCCCATCTGATAGGGGGCTACGCGGAATACCTGTACCTGACACCAGGCACTCACATCATCAAGATACCTGATCATGTTAGTTTTGACGGAGCCAGCGCGGTTGGCTGTGCAATGCCCACTGCGATTCATACGGTCATGAGGAGCCCGCTAGGCTGGGGTAAGAACGTTGCCATTCAGGGAGCGGGACCAGTTGGTCTCATGCTTGCCATCCTTGCGAAGGTGAATGGAGCGTCCACGATAACGTCCATTGACCAAGCTCCAAACCGCTTGAAGATCGCCCAAGAGTTCGGAGCAACTCACACGCTGAATATCCGTGATACTAGTCTTGCAGAGAGAAAGGACATACTCAAGGACATAGCTGGGGGTCATGGACCAGACATTGTATACGAGGCCACAGGGAGCGCGCTTGCCATTCCTGAGGGCATCGAGCTTGTACGTGAGGGTGGGACCTATACCATCTGCGGGCAGTACACAGACAGTGGACCCGTTGAGATCAATCCACATCTCATGAACAGAAAGCACTTGGATATCAGGACTGTATGGGGCTCTGAGACCACTCATGTCTATCAGGCTATCAAGACCATTGCAGACAACTATGATAGGTTTCCATTTGAGAAGCTGGTGACACACCGTTTCTCACTTGATGATGCACAGAAAGCCTTGGAAACTCAAGAGAAACAGCTCTCTGTGAAGGCAGTCATTAGTCCGCACGGAAAGGAGTGACCTTGTGATGGCTCATAATCTGGAACGTGAGAAGTGCGAACAGGCCACCCAGATTCTTGCTGAGATTGATATGGATGCCTGGTTGGTGTGGGTAAGAGAGACCTCTCAAATGGCAGACCCTGTGCTCGAGCTCATCCTTGGGGGCGACCTGGTCTGGCAATCGGCTCTTCTGTTCACAAAGGGTGGTGAACGGACTGCTATAGTTGGCAACTTCGATGCCGATGGAATTGAGGCGAAGGGTCTCTATCACAGGGTAATCCCTTACACAGAGGGAGTCAAGGATACTCTGCGGTCAGAACTGGAACGCATCAAGCCTGGGCAGGTCGGCATCAACTTCAGTCTCAGTGACGTTGCAGCGGACGGACTCAGCCTAGGGATGTATCGGATTCTCACCGAGCACCTCTCTGGAACACCATATGCAAATCGACTGGTTTCTGCCGAAGCCTTGATACAGAGGCTTCGCGGACGGAAGACTCCCTCTGAGGTTGCCCGGATACGGAAGGCAGTGGAGATTACTGAGAACATCTTCCGTGAGATGTCTCCCAGACTCAGGCCTGGGTTGAGTGAGGCCCAAATCTACGGAATGTTCCACGAAGCGATGGATAGGCACGGTGTGGGAAACGCTTGGGATGAGGACCACAATCCAGCAGTTGATGCAGGACCCAACAAGGTCTTCGGTCACTCCGGCCCAACTGAGAACGAAACTAAGGCGGGGCATCTTCTTCACTTCGACTTCGGCGTCAAGTATGAAGGATACTGCTCCGACATCCAACGAATGTTCTTCTTTGGGAAGCCGGCCGAGGTTCCTGAGGAAGTTCTGCACGCATTCGAGACAGTCCACGATGCGATCCAGAAGGCATCCGAGTTCATCAGGCCCGGTGTGCTAGGTCACGAAGTGGACGCGATTGCCAGGGACCATGTCAAATCAAGAGGCTACGAGGAATACAAACACGCTCTAGGACACCAAGTGGGGCGACTGGCCCACGACGGAGGCACTCTGCTCGGGCCGCTGTGGGATAGGTATGGCGACACGCCGAGAGGTGAGGTAGAGGCAGGGAATGTATTCACACTGGAGCTCTACGTCACTACGAAGGAGTACGGCCAGTTGAGCCTCGAAGAGGATATCCTAGTGACAAAGGGTGGCTGTGAGTTCCTCTCTCACCCTCAGAGAGAGCTGATATGCCTTGGGTAGATTCAGGTCTCATCCATTGAGCCTGTCCTATACCCCGCCAAGTCCAAGGTTGCGTAGGAGAATCCCTTCCCCTTGACAAATGAGTCCAGCTCCTTCATCTTGTCAGGGTCGAATGCCGTAGGAATCTTTTCCCTTTCGACCTCGATCCTGACGAGGTCTCCATGGTATCTTGCCCTTACACATTCTACGTTGAAGAGCGCTCGCACCTTGTCCTCAATTGACTCGATTGAACTAAGGAGGTCCTGAGTTATGGTCTCGCCATAGGGGAATCGTGTGGCAAGACACGCATTGGATGGAGCATCTGCTACGGAGATCCCCTTCTCCTTGGCGTAAGCACGAATCTCCTCCTTGGAGATGCTGGCCTCTATGAATGGAGATGCAACTCCTGCCTCCTTCAGTGCCTCTAGTCCTGGTCTATAGCCCATTTCTTCTGTCGCCGTTGTTCCCTCAACTACTAGGTCTAGGCCGAGCTCCTTGGCCTTGCTCTTCCAAATCTCCGCAAGATGCCTCTTGCATGAGTAGCACCTGTGTCTAGGGTTCTTGATGAGATTCTCGTCTGCAAGCCAATCGAATTCTACGATGATGTGCTCGGCCCCAATCTCTGAGGAGATTGATCTTGCCCTTTGTACCTCATCTGCCGGCACCACTTGGCTGGATACAGTCAGAAGAGCCGCCCTGCTAGCAGCCCCTGCTGCGACGTGTGCAAGAACCGAGCTGTCAACACCGCCGCTGAAAGCAACCAAGACCGATTTCCCACTAAGGGAGTCTGCCACTCTTGAGAACTTCTCTTCAGTCGATGAATCCATTGCCCACACCGTTGCTCTGCTAATCGCCCATGTACGGGTCTCCATCGGTGCCCAGACCCAAGTAGCCGACATCCTCGAGTATCTTTCGGATGGACTCAGCTCCGGTAACCCAACGAAGGGACCATGTGTTGTCCTCGAGGAGATGCAACTCCACGTCCGGGAGGTCCCCGAGAAGATTATGGTCCATCTCTATCGCATCTTGATATGCGCCAGTGAGCGCAAGGACGAAGCCCGTGTCGGGGAGTCTCTCCAGGCTTCCTATTGGGATCCCAAGGCCCATTTGTCCACCTGGCATCGTGATTGGCCTGTTGTCTTTCGAGAACCAAGGCAGCTCTGTGTTCTGGAGGTAGAAATTAGCTATCTCTCCGTCCGAGTCACAGGTGATGTCGGCCAATCTGACTGTGGTCTCAGGTTGCAGGTGCAGGTCCGTCAGAGGAATGGCCGGGAAGTGCTGCTTGACTAGAACGTGGTCGGCTATACTATTGAAGACGCTGAAGTTGCCAATGGCAATGTGCTCAGGATGCCAGAAGCTCCTTTCAGGAAGCAGTGTGTCAGCGGACGTGAACCCAAGAGTCCGTAGTCGCGTTCTGACCGACTTCTCCAAGATTCCGATTGCGCTCTCGCTCTCAAGTATCTCCTGAAGCTCATCCATGTCTGCTGCGAGGTCTCTATGCAACCGGTCGGAGATCTTCGCAAGATCAGAGGCCGAACTTGACTTCTCTATCTCCTCGAGAAACTTCGAGGCCTTCTCCCTTACAGCCTTCACCTTCAAGTCTGAGATGTCGCTCAGTGCTGGAAAGACCGATCTCACTTCAAGCGCCTTCACGACAACCATCGATGAGAGCGCGGTAACACCCCTCCCTGACTCAATCATGATGTCGGGTGGGGGAACCTCGGAGTTCTCTTCAGCAAGCGCATCCTTCACTCCTCGGATTATGGACTCTGCGTACGCGTAGGTGTGATTCTCTTCTAGGGCGCCTTCGTAGTCTATGGCCAGTCCGCCTCCGAAGTCGATGACGTGAAGCTCGGATAGACCTCTGCTCCTGAGTTCGGAATAGAGCCCTGTCATGAAGCGTCCGAATCTTCTGAATGCCTTCGTGTCTGTGATCTGGGAGCCCGCATGAGCCAGGATTGTCCTTACGGTGGACTCGAATCCCTTGCCTTTGAGAAGGTCTACAACATCATGCAGATCGTGAATGCTGAGTCCGAACTTGGAGTCTCGGCCCGTTGAATGTGACCAGTGACCCTCAACACTAAGATACGGCTTGATACGGAGCACAAGGTCGGTCCTCTCTGGATCGAACAGGTCTACTATCATGTTGGCCTCGTGGAGCGACTCGATGGACACCGACATGTTGTAGCCTTCCTCGATACACTGGAGAATTAGGTTGAGGTATTCAGGGTCCTTGGCCCCGTTGCACACAATCTGCCTGTCCTTCTCCTTCTGGATCACTGCCTTGATTAGCTCCAGTTCCGCCTTGGTTCCGGCCTCAAGACCATACTTGCGGTCGGCCATGATCACAGGAATCACGCAGTCTCTTCTCTGGTTGACCTTGATGGGATACACTGCGAGGAAGTCTCCAGAGTAGTCCAGGTCTTTCATGGCTTTCAAGAATGAGTTTCTTATCTTGGCGATCTGATGCGCGATAAGTCCTGGGATTCGAAGTGTGAAGGAAGATGTGTATGATGGACTATCACCATTCGAAGTCTCAAGTCTCTGGATAATCTCCCTGAACGTAATTGATTGCCCGCGAAGGCGTACGCACAGGTCACCATCCTCGTTGACATCCAAGAAGTGAAGATCATTCTTACCTATACCGTACACAGTCCGAGCTCTGTCGATGTTCCACTCATCCTCGCGCACGTCGTTCACTCCACTGTCGTCGTACTGGGTCACGATTCGTCTTCCCTGATTGTGTCGAGCATCCCTTGGAATGCGCGGGCCAATTCTCCGATTTCATCATCCTTCGACATATACGAGGAGTCTACTTGGAGGTCCTGCGTATCCAGAGGTGCATCACGAATCTTCGCTGCAACGTTCCTCGTGGCCAGGCCCATCAAGTACTCGAGGGGCTTTGTTATAGTATTCGATATGGCGACGGCCACCAGCCCTGACAGCACGATGCCCCCTATGGTGACAAAGATGATGAACGTAGCGGCATCTTGATTGGCTATCGCGATGCGTGCCTCAAGGGGCGGAATAGACTCCAATGCCTCATTCAGGGGCACAGATATGGCACATATGTAGTCACCTCTGCCGACGGGTGTGTACACCATCAACATCGTGGTTCCGTTTCGCACATAGGTCAGGGAACCAGTGACTCCCTCGCTAACCGAACGAATCTGCAGGACCTGCTGTGTTGTCAGAGCAGATGACCCATCTGGGTTGGTTTCAACCTGAGTTATCGCTGGAAGTCCAAGGGCGTACTCGTCATCCTCAACTTCCGGGTGAGCAACAACGTCGCCATCCCTGTTCAGAAGTGCTGCATAGCCAGTGTTCAGAACAGTGACATTGATGATCTTGTCACGGATGTCTTTGAGTGTTATATCTCCGGAAATGACTCCTAGAGGGATGGAGTCCTGATAGACCAGTTTCCCTATCGATATCATCAGGACGTGCTCGATCTCGTCGTAGTAGGGGCTCACGAACTGAATCTGACCATTGGCGTCCTCAATGTCCTCATACCACTCCTCTCCCGTGGGATCGTATGGTTCACTGACTCTTTCTGCATCGCTCCCTGCAAAGATGCTACCTGGGTAGTTGATGAAGAGACCGTCGGTGAACGCTATGTACAGCCACCGGAAGGCGAGCTGCTCATGCACTGACTTGAACATGTAGTCCATATTGGATACTTTGCCAAGCCTATCTGCGTGCGTGGTATTGAAAGTGAGCCAGTTCGCTGAGGTGGACCCTTGGAGGAACCAACTACTGTAGTCCCAGGAAACATTCAGGCCGTAGGTTCTCTCGTAGTGCGTATCGGCAGGGAACGGGCCTGTGTTTATCTCGAAGAAGTAATCGTAGAACGTCTCCCTTGGTGTGAAGGTAGTTGCTGAGTCCATCTGCCGAGAGAACTCCTCCGCCAGTGCATTGATCAGTGATTCCGCAGTCGCTAGTTTCTGATTGATCACTCCGGCAGTCTTCTCTGCAGTCTGGCTCATATGGCTCAGAATCTGCTCTTGGAGTGATGCCGAGCTCTCATCGGTTGTATAGTCTCCCAT
>JAEOUG010000182.1 GCA_016839445.1 Candidatus Thorarchaeota archaeon | reverse complement strand
TCTACGGAACAGTGGGACTCAACTATGGTGATGGCATGTTCCACAACTCCTTCCCGAGCAATGACCTCTCAGGTGTCGCTGGGTTTGGCTTGGAGTTCTACTACACACAGCCAGAACATGAGATTGGACTGTCTCTCTCCTGCAGCCCGATTGTAGGAGTAGGAGAGACTGTCGAAGTTGACCTGTCTGTCTACAACGTAGGGAGCAGTGATGAAACGGATCTTGACCTCGAGCTCTTCATAGATGGCGCATTGTTTGATTCCGAAGACATCGCTGAGATCTCAGCCGGAATGTCATACCACTTCGCGTATCTGTGGACAGTGCCAACAGTGGGCGACTTCAATCTCACTGCGACCGTCACCGAGGTGCCTGGCGAACTCACGTATGACAACAACCGAATCGAGCTGAACGTACTGTCAGTGCAGCTTCGAGACTATACGATGCTTCTGGACACCTACAACTGGCTGGACGCTGTTGCGAATGGCGTGAACCTCAACATGGCGGGTGATGATACATACAGGGTCGTTAACCTTCCATTCGACTTCTTCTTCTACGATACGTACTTCGACACTGTGGCAGTCAGCAGCAACGGATGGTTCAGCTTCGTGACCATGACGCCGTATGACTGTGTCCCGGTGGACTATCCTTCCAGCAACGCAAGGTTCGCGTACAGTTTTGCGCCAATTTGGAATGATCTCATAGCAGAGAACAACGTCTACGTCTGGTCGACAGAGGAGTACGTTGTCGTGCAGTTTGAGAATTATGAGTATCTCTGGAGCGAGCTGCTTGGGACTTTCCAGGTAGTCATCTACGCCTCAGGAGTGATTGCCTTCAATTACCAAGACATGGAGTCGGTCTACGGAACAGTAGGTCTGAACTATGGCGACGGCGTGCATTGTAATACCCTTCCCGCATCGGCCCTGACAGGACGGACAGAGTACGGGCTCCGTTTTGTCTATGATGATGGCACAGCGCCTATTTGGCTGGAAGAGCCCAGTGACTTCACTGAGGAAGCTGGTGAAATCTTCTACCACACCTTTGAGATCTACGACGATAGTGGTATTGCAACCTTCACTACCAACGACACCCGGTTTGTGGTTAGCACATTTGGGGTGATGGAGAACACCGTTGGTCTTCATGTTGGCACGTACGGTCTCCACCTCATCGCAACTGATCCTGGTGGTTACTCTATCACAGCCAATATCACTGTGACCATAGAAGACACCTGTGGTCCCAGTTGGGATGAACCATTCTTGACTCTGGAAATCATGGCGAACGAGACCTTTGACATCTTGGTTGAAGCCTACGACTTCTCAGGAGTGGCTGGGTACTCAGCCAACCGTAGTGGGTTCTCAGTCAATGCAAGCGGGTACCTCTCCAACACGGTAGGGCTTTCACCGGGGGTCTATGTTGTAGGAGTCACGGCGACTGACATCTACGGCAACACGAATACTCTTGGAGTGATTGTCACTGTCCGACAGACCCCAGAGCAGGCATTCATGTTCCTCATGTTAGTCACCTTCGCCGTGGTGGCAGGTCTGGGCGTCCTGACATTAGTGGTCTTCCGAAAGGTTCTGGCTGCAGGGAAGGGCGGTGGATAGACAACCCTATGGAGCGGCCGCTGGGTTCAGTTCGTACAGGAGGAACCTGCGGCCGACAAACTCCTCAGTGACATATCCTGAGGCCAGTGCCCACTCAGAAGCCCTAGGTCCCAAGAAGAAGACAGCACGGTCCGCATTCACGGTAATTGCCTCGTCTATGGCTCGTGAGAGAACATCCACGAAGATTGAACGGTCACGTGCAAAGAGAGTGAACGCTGCGGTCAGTTCCTCATTCCTCTGCCGGTCCACGCGGCAGTATAGCGCCAAGGTGTCCCCGTTTTCACCAATGACCACCTTGAAGTTCGTCTTCTTTGAGAGGCGCGCCAGCCCCTCCTTGCTCCTGAAGTCGAACTCCCAGGCCAAAGGAATCGTTGTGCTCTCAATCAAGTCAGGGTTGGTCATGAGGATCTCATGAAGTCTGTCGTCGTCAACCTCCAGGGGGATGTAAGCCAGACTTGGCTTCGGGTGGTCAGGAAATGGTTTGTAGAGTCTGAAGTATCCCACACTGTCTGCGAGTCTGAAGCCTGCATGCATCGCGACAGCCATAGAAGCCTCGTTCCTTGAGCTAGTAGCGTACCAGAGCGTGCGAACGCCCTTCTCCTCCGCCAACTTGGAGATGTGATGGACGATTTCTCGCGCGAGACCCTTTTGTCTGTGGCTCTCCTTGACTCTTAGACCCTCGACCCACGCAATCGTGGTGTCAGGAACCAATTCAAGCGCACAAATGGCAACAAGCTCGTCATCTTGAAGAAGGCCCATTACAGATACAAGAGGGTTCTCGAGCCAAATCGGGAACGTCTTTGGGACATAGTCGTTCCCGTCCCAGACTGTCAGACAGAGCTCATTGACCTGATCATGATCCTCGATTGTCAGGTCTCTTAGGAGCCGCGGCATGGGCTCCGAACCATGATGAATCACTTATGAATCGTTGGGATTGGCACCACTCTCTTGCATGGCCTCAAGCCAATCGACCCATCTCCCGCAGTGCTGGCATCGGACCCGCCCATCGGCAGACATCTCCAGATTATCAAAGGCGTAGACTGCATCACACTCAGGGCAAATGAATCTGCCACCATACGGTGCTGGAATCTGTCCAGCGCCAATCTCTTCATCCACGCACTCCCCTACCTTCTCCTCAATCTTGATGAGGTTCTTCCACCCGGTCCATTGACCTAGCTCCATCACTGATATCTGGACAACACCGTTCCTTGTCTCAGCACTATACTCTGAGAGAGCGACCATAACCCGTCCCTGTACCGCGTAGAACACGAAGACACCAACCTGGAAGTCATCTCTGCGGCCAACCTTCGACATGGCCATCTTGAATCCCGGTTCAAATAGCCCCTTCTTGCGTTGCCAGAGTTCCTCCAGTCTCTCCAGAGTCCCGTGCAGGAGCTCAGAGTCGATATCTTCGAAGACTAGTTCCTTCGTCCCACGCACGCTCCGAATCCCTGTAATGTCAAACCCATATGGAGCTTACGTGTGAAGCTAGATTGTGTTCTGGAGGTGGATGCAGTAGTGGTGGTGGACATTCGACACATAGGTTGTCGGATACCCCCAGCAGCCAAGCCTCTTGTTGTCTTGACACCATATCATCTCTTGACGCAAGGCGAAGTGCTGAGAGAGACCTCGAGCAAGATCCCAGGCGATTGGCCTGAGAACACCATCGACATCACGCATGTTCTGAGCAACGACGGTCAGGTAGGCTCCCTCTGAGAGGTGTGTTTTCAGGTTCGCCATGATATCCACGACAGCCCTCAGGTATGCATCGTAGCTCTCGATATTGCCGATATCGGACTCTGAGTCACTGTATACTTGCGTCAGACCCTTCTCTGCTCTCTCCTTGTGGGCGGACTCGTTACCGCCTCTGGACTTGCTTAACATGTCGAAGTACGGTGGAGAAGTAATGAGGTACCTAAACACAGGAATCCTATGGCCGAAACGCTGCTGGAGTAGCATGCTCGATTCTCTTGCATCTCCTGTTATCATATGGGCTTCGACGGAGGATGTTTGGTTGCTGAGGGCTCGAGCTGCCGCAGCGGCGAACTCCTGAGAAAGCTCAATCCCGACAGACCTTCGGCCCAAAGACTGGCAGGAGAGAAGTGTGCTCCCAACGCCCGCGAATGGATCCAGCACCCAGTCCTCTCGCTTCGTGAAGAAGCGAACTAGTCGGCTGACTAGTTCCTCTGGAAACTTCGCAGGATGCCTCAACTCATCATCAGTCCTTGATCTAGGATTGACTACAAACCAGGACTTAGTAGTCTTCACCCATGACTTCGAATCGAGCTCGTTAAGCGTGTTCTCCGGCCTGCGCTTAGCCATTCTTCACTCCTCAGAGTTGAGATTCTGCGCGGCCTGACATAAGTATACAGGTGCGGAGCGATATGTTGGGGTACTTCTTGATATGATGGTCCAATGGCCTATGTATGAGGGCATGTCGATGGTCTTTTTAGGCTGCAGTCTTTCAGAACTCCGAGGTAAGGGCGTCATGAGTAACCCTCTGCAAGCCGAATCCCTGAGCATCTCAGACAAACTGAGAGCAATGCTGGAGGTAGTCATGTCCCGTTTCACTGAGGCTATCGAGTCCTTTGAAGACCTAGATCAGGAACGAGC
>JAEOUG010000181.1 GCA_016839445.1 Candidatus Thorarchaeota archaeon | reverse complement strand
GTCTGCCCACCATACAACGCAGACTTCGATGGTGACGAAATGAACCTTCATGTGCCCCAGTCTGAGGAGTCCCGCGCTGAAGCAAGAGTGCTCATGAGGGTTCAGGAACAGATTCTCTCGCCCCGCTACGGAGGTCCAATCATAGGAGCACTCCAAGACTACATCTCAGCAGCATTTCTGCTAACACGAAAATCCAGTCTCTACACTAGGAATCAGGTAAACCAGCTACTTGCCACTGGAAACTACGAGGGCATGTTGCCCGAACCTGCAATAAAGGCACCAGTAGAACTCTGGACAGGCAAGCAGATCTTCAGCATGTTCATTCCTGAGGGAATTAACATCTCTTTCAAGGCCAACATATGCAGGAAATGCACGGTCTGTAAGAAGGAGGACTGTGAGTATGATGCCTATGTCGTTGTCCGGGACGGCAAGCTTCAGTTTGGCGTTGTTGATGAGAAGGCATTTGGAGCAGGCGAGCCAGACTCTCTGTTCCATCGAATCATCAAGGAACGTGGACCAACGGCTGGCAGGATCTTCATGGACTCCGTTGGCAAACTGCTTGTACGACTAATCACAGACAGAGGCTTCTCGATGGGTCTGAATGATGTCACTCTGCCTCGAGAAGCAAGCCAGAGAATCAAGAGGATCCTTGATGATGCCGACGAGAAAGTCAATCAGCTTATTGAAACGTACCGAAGGGGCGAGCTTGATCCGAACCCCGGACAGACCCTCCTTGAAACACTCGAGCAGCGAATCATGGCCACTCTAGCTGAAGCCCGTGACAGTGCAGGTGAGGTGGCTGGCGAACATCTTGGTCTCGAGAATGCCGCAGTCATCATGGCGCAGACTGGCGCCCGTGGTTCTAGACTCAACCTCTCACAGATGGCCGCTGTTGTGGGCCAGCAAGCAGTGCGAGGAGAGAGGATCAGCAGAGGGTATGTAGGAAGGACACTGCCACATTTCGAGCGAGGAGACCTCGGAGCCCGTGCAAGAGGCTTTGTGACCTCAAGCTACAAGAGCGGCCTGGATCCTATCGAATACTGGTTCCACGCAGCTGGAGGACGCGAGGGTCTCGTTGACACAGCCGTACGAACATCCACATCTGGTTACATGCAGCGGCGTCTCATGACTGCCCTCCAGGACCTTAAGGTCGAGGGAGATGGAACAGTACGCACTGCGCCTGGCAGAATAGTCCAGTTCAGGTTTGGTGACGACGGAGTGGACCCAAGCAAGTCCGACCATGGCCGATCGGTGAATATCGATATCGCGATTGAGAAGGTCCTCGGGAAGAGCGGGATGGATTAGGGGGTCAGAACATGGCGAAGAAGTCAACTACTAAGAAGTCGACCAAGACAACAGAGAGTACGGCGAGTAGCAAGAAGAAGACTACAACCAAGAAGGCCGAGAAGACCACGAAGACACCAGCAAAGGACGCAATTGAGAGCTACATGGACAAGAGATTCGACAAAATGCGTGAGGAGCGGAGGCTTCCTCCTAGTGTGATGGAGGAGCTTGAAGAGAAGGTCCGGACGCTTGGAGTCACGAAGAAGGAGTTTGATGACATATGCGACAACGTAATCGAGTCCTACGAGCGATCACTTGTTGAGCCTGGCGAGGCTGTGGGCACGGTCGCAGCTCAGAGCATTGGGGAACCAGGCACACAGATGACTCTGAGAACCTTTCACTATGCAGGTGTAGCCGAGCTAAGCGTCACTCAGGGTCTACCTCGTCTCATTGAGATTGTAGATGCTCGAAACAATCCGAGCACACCAACAATGAAGATTCACTTGGCGGAGGATGTCGCAGGCGACCGCAATGAGGCGAGAAACATTGCCAGAAACATCGAGATGGTCCTTGTGGAGAGTGTTGCAAGCAATGTTTCCATTGACCTTCTGAGGCAGGCGATTGACATACGACTTGACCCCGAACTCATGGAAGACAAGGCCCTTACTGTCGATGCAGTAGCTGGGGCAATCGAAGAGAAAATCAAAGGCAAGGGTGAGATAGAGGAAGGCGAGAACAGCATCATAGTCTATCCTGCAAATGATACCCTAGCAGAACTCCAGCGACTGAGTGAGAAGATCAGAGAAGTGCGAGTCAAGGGGATCAACGATGTTACTCACGTGGTAATCCGAAAGGAAGGTGACAGCTACGTGCTCTATACTGAGGGCTCGAATCTCCAGGATG
>JAEOUG010000180.1 GCA_016839445.1 Candidatus Thorarchaeota archaeon | reverse complement strand
GTCACGACAATGGACATGGATTACAGACGCTCCCTCCTGTTCGCACTGGTATGCAGACTCTGCAATCTCGTCAGGCGTAGTTGGCAGGAATGGAGTGTCCAACTTTCGAGGAACAGATCCAGTTGGAGCGACAGTTATGATGAGCTTGTCCACTTCGACTCGTCCCCCATTGATGTCTGCTATTCAAGACTGCGAGAGAATTCCTCCAGCCTTTTGCAGGCCTCCACGACTGAAGGAGCGACTGCCTCAACGAACTTGTCAGGCTTCTTACAAGCTGCATCAGGAGACCTGTGGAGTCTCCGAAGTGCAGCTTCTCCGTCATAGTCAACCGTCGCAAGCCGCAGACAGAGGTCCTGAGGCACCATTCCGAACTCGGAGCCCGGCAGGCTTGACACAAGGTACTTCTCCAGCAAGTATCTCGCAAGATCTGCCGATGACTTGACGCCAAGCTTCGCCAGGGATTCTCTGCGGTTGTTCCAATCAGGGAAAAGATAGAACGCCCCCTGTGGGTGCGGGCAAGTGACTCCGGCCCTCTGCAATCGAGCGAACACGTACCTCGTCACTAGTTCATGGACTCCGGCGCACTCTCTGATGTACTCCACCAATCCCGTGTCGGTCCGGTAGGCCTCAATGGCAGCGTACTGTATAGGAGATGCCACACTTGACCAGATCTCACTTGCCACAGCAAGGATTGTACGCAGCAATTCCTTCTCTCCTTTTGGCAGGAGTAGCACACCAAGTCTGTACCCTCCGAGAGACCTGTCCTTGGAGAGCCCTCCTGTGACAAGCGTGTTCTCAGGGTAGAACTCAGCGATGCTGTGATGACTCTGGTCGTTGAAGTGGGTCAAGGCGTAGATCTCGTCTGAGAGCACAATCACCTTGTGTTCCCTTGCCACCTGTGCAATCTCCTTTAGCTGATCTGCATCATAGGTATGCCCTGTGGGATTGCTCGGGTAGTTGAGAACTAAGATCTTCTGCTCTCTCTTGTCTGGCGCATGTTCTTTGAGCGCATGGTCTAATGCCTCGGGTGTCAACCGGTACGAGTCTGCTGAGGTGGTCCTGATATGATGCACATCTCTGTCTAGGAAGCGACCCATGTGCTGATAGCTGACCCATGACGGTGCAGGAAGGAAGATGGGACCGTCAAGAACCGTGAGCGCGGCAAACATGAGCGGTTTGCTACCTGGTCCCACAACGATTTGGTCGGGGCCGTAGTCCAGCCTAAACATCTCCTTGTAGAATGCAGAGACGGTCTGCCTCAGAGGGAGGATGCCTTGGGTTGAGAGGTAGTTCTGCCTCCAGGAGTTGTCGCAGAGGGCCTTTCGAACAAGCCTGTGCACCGGGAAGGGCGACTGCCCAAAACCCATGTGATACACCTTCTCACCCTTCTCGCGCTTGGCCGCAATGAGTTCGTTCATGGCTAGCGTTGCCGATGGTGCAAGCTTCTTCGATGCCAGTGAGAGTTCCATGGGCTTGGGCTTCTCCGCCTGCATTTGAAACAATCTGATGCATGCCATCCATCAGCAGAAACTCATTTGCTTATATAGGGTCGATGAAACTCTGAAGTCTCATGGGTGAAGAACCAGAATTCGAGCCTAGGTCTTATCAGGTCAATGCCCGAGACCAGGTCATACACAGTCTGGAAGAGGACGACAAGTCTGTCTTCCTTGTATTGCTCCCCACGGGCATGGGGAAGACCCTGATTGCCACGCTCATCGTTGAAGTATTGATTGAGCGTGGGGTTGTGTCACCCAGTGAGAAGATTCTGTTTCTTGTGCAGGATCGCAAGCTGAAGCACCAGCTTCACGATATGACAATGAAGTATGGGCTCTCCGAGCACGGGCATCTCTACCTTCTTGATGACCAGAAGGGCATCCCTCCCATGATGTCGCGCAATCACGCTGCATTGTCCAAATTCATCTTTGCCACTCCAGTCCTCCTCACCAATGCTGTTGTGGCCAAATCGCCGAGGATTGACCGCACTACCCTTGAAGAAGTGAAGGTTGTCGTTATCGACGAGATCTTCGACATCTTCGCTCAGAGCTATGGGACGAAGCGGCCACGCCAAGAGACGGTCGAGTACATTGAACGGAGGTTCGGGAACGGCCGTAGCTTCGATCAGATTGTACGCGATCTCAAGGAAGAGATGGAGAAACGGGAGGATATGGCCGGAAGAGAGATTCAAGAAGGAGGGCTTGCGAACCTTCTCATCCGTGAGTTCGAGT
>JAEOUG010000027.1 GCA_016839445.1 Candidatus Thorarchaeota archaeon | reverse complement strand
GATGCCATGGAGTTCGAGCGGCTGATAAACGCGGCCGGTCCAACCCACGGACATCTAGTGCGCCTGAGTGACGGCAAAGTGCCTCACAGCATAGGGTTCATCCAGTGCGTCGGTGCCCGAGATGTCCAGAAGGGAGTCCCCTATTGCAGCCGCGTGTGCTGTATGTATGGCATCAAGAACGCTGTGATGGCTAAAGAACATGAGCGAGATGCTGACGTGACTGTGTACTACGCCGACATCCGGGCCTTTGGCAAGGGCTTCGAGGAATTCTATGAGATGGCTAGAACTCGCTTTGGTGTCAACTTCGTGAGAGGAAGAGTTGCCGAAGTGACTGAGAGCCGTGACAAGAAGCGACTTGTTGCCCGGGTCGAGGACACCGAGAGCGGCGAGCTCAAGGATGTCGAGCATGACCTGATCATCATCAGCCCTGGAATTCAGCCGCCTGAGGGCCTGGAAGACATTGCAGTGGAGCTCAATATGGACCTCTCTGAGGAGGGCTATGTTGACGTGAGTCACAATGTGATTGCTCCTGTTGACACGGTAGTTCCCGGGGTCTTCGTCTGCGGCTGTGCAGATGGTCCTAAGGACATCCCCGACAGCGTGTCTGCTGGGAGTGCAGCGGCCATGAGGGCCACGATCATCTTGTCCAAGGTGAATGGAGGCGACTGACAATGGACACAACGAATGAAGGACCAGCGATAACACATGAACCCTCTTCAGATTTCGCGAGAGAGATTGAGCGGGAACCTGGTGGAGCAGGCATTATGAAGTGCATCCAGTGCGGGATGTGCACGGCCTCCTGTATGGTTGCCAGCATGACAGAGCGATATCGGCCTCGCAAGCTGATTCAGAAGATTCTGCTAGGCAAGCGAGAAGAGGTCCTTGCCAGCGAGCTGCCCTGGCTCTGCATGTCGTGCAAGCTCTGTGAGGAGCGCTGCCAAGAAGACGTTGACCTTTCCGAGATTTTCACGGCAGTCCGCGAGATTGCGGCTAGGGAGGGACACATTCCTCCTGTGTATCGGCAAACCGTGGACAAGGTCCTCGAAGACGGTTGGCTTCTGAAGGACTCCTACACAGACTTCGAAGAGGATGACAGAGACGATCTAGGGCTTCATACCGATCTGAACTGGAATGACAAGTTCGTCAAGAAACTCAGGAAGAAGTACTTCAAGGGAGGCAAGCAGTAATGAAGGAGTACGCACTATACCTTGGATGCACCACTCCGGTCAGACTTCCAGCCTATGAGGCATCAGTCAAACTGGTGCTTGAGAAGCTGGGACTTCGCATCACTACAATGACTGACGCCAACTGCTGCGGCTCCCAATATGTTGAGTCCCTGAACCACAGTGCTTTTGCTGCAATGAGCGGGAGGATACTCGCTCTTGGAGAGAGCATGGATCAGGACATCATTGCACTCTGTGGGGCCTGCTCCGGTTCTCTGAAGCATGTCAAGCACGAGCTTGACCACAATGAGGATCTCAGAAAGGAAGTGAATGCCCTACTGGAGGAAGAAGGCCTCAAGTACACGGGAACTGTTCGAGTGAAACATCTCTTACAGGTGTTCCGCGAGGACATAGGCTACGACGCCGTTAGAGCGGCGATTGTCAGACCCTACGACGGTGTGCGCATTGCAGCTCACTATGGATGCCACGTGACCCGCCCAGAGGAGATTGTCCAGGTTGATGATGCGGAGAACCCTACAATCATCGACACGATTGTTGAGATTGCTGGTGGTACTCCAGTGGACTACACAGGCAAGACCCGCTGCTGTGGTGGGCCAATGCTGGCTATGGATGCAGAGGTGGCCACCAAGATTGGGCTTGACAAGATTTCCAATATCCGTGCCGAGGGGGCGCAAGGGATTGTTACGGCCTGCGAGTTCTGTGACATTCAGTTGACACAGATTCAGTTTGACGAATTGGCCGGAAACGCTCCGAAGATTCCCGTCTTCCCCTTGACGCAGTTCCTCGGTTACGCAATGGGAATCGACTTTGATGCTCTGGGAATTCGACTGAACAAGATCAACCCGGAGCAATTGCTTCAAGTGACACAGAAGGCGTAGAAAGAATGAACGAGTCAAAGGCTGCATTGGTCATTGGAGGCGGCGTTGCAGGAATGCAGGCCGCGCTAGATGTAGCTAATCAGGGATTCCAGGTCTACTTGGTTGAACGGAGTCCCTCACTGGGCGGCCGGATGGCCATGCTTGACAAGACCTTCCCGACCCTTGACTGTAGTGCCTGTATACTGACACCCAAGCTGAGCGAGGTGGCTCATCACAAGAACATCAAGATGATGACCTACTCGGAGGTTGGGAGCGTTTCAGGCAAGTCTGGCGATTTTCATGTGCGCATCAGGCGAAAGGCCAGATACGTACGGGAAGATCTCTGTGCAGGTTGTGGCGACTGTGCCGATGAGTGCCCGGTAGAAGTCCCGAACGAGTTTGACCAGGGCTTGGGCTTCAGAAAGGCAATCTACGTAGGCTTCCCTCAGTCAACCCCAAACGTCTACACTGTGGACAGAGACACCTGCATCGATTGTGGCCGCTGTGTGAAGGTGTGCGAGCGCAAGGCCATAGACTTCGATATGCAGGATGAGATGGTTGACGTCAACGTGGGCGCCATCATTGTTGCTACCGGCTTTGAGCTGTTTGACATCAGTCAGTATCCCCGGCTTGGTTATGGGACCTACAGGAACGTCATTCATGCCATGGAGTTCGAGCGTCTCATCAATGCCGCTGGGCCCACGGGCGGTCATCTTGTACGACTGAGTGATGGCAAGAGGCCAAAGAGCATAGGATTCATCCAATGTGTGGGTGCACGGGACGTTCAGAAGGGTGTCCCGTTCTGCAGTCGAGTATGCTGCATGTATTCTATCAAGAACGCTGTTATGGCCCTAGAACACGACGCCAATGCAGAGGTGTGGGTGTACTACGCAGACATCCGAGCCTTTGGCAAGGGCTTCGAGGAGTTCTACGAGATGGCCAAGAACCGGTTCGGTGTGAGATTTGTACGAGGTCGAGTTGCTGAGATCATGGAGGGCCGCACCACTGGCAATCTGGTGGTGAAGGTCGAGGACACGTTGAGCTCCAAGGTCCGGCTGGTCGAACACGACCTTGTTGTGATTAGTCCAGGAATCCTTCCTCCTGAGGGAATGGATACGCTGGCGACCAAAATGGGTGTGAACCAAAGCGAAGACGGCTACATAGCTATCGAACACACGTTCTTCGGACCAATACTTACCAAGACACCTGGAATCTTCGTATGCGGGTGTGCTGATGGACCAAAGGACATTCCCGACTCAGTCTCTGCGGGAAGTGCGGCAGCGATGAAGGCCACCATAGTACTCAGCGGAGGAAGTGCATAGACATGTCAGGAACAGATGATGAAGTACGCATTGGCGTCTTCGTGTGCCACTGTGGACACAACATTGCAGGCACCGTGGACGTCACTGCAGTAGCGAAAATGGCCGCTGACTTGCCCGGAGTCGCGTACTCTGGAGAGCACATGTTCATGTGTTCAGACGCAGGGCAGCAGCTGATCAAGGACAAGATTGCCGAGCACAAGCTGAACCGCGTTGTCGTGGCCAGTTGCAGTCCGCGGATGCACGAGCCTACCTTCAGGAAGGTCGTTGAGGACGCGAATGTGAACAGGTACATGTTCGACCAGGTAAATCTGCGCGAGCATGTGAGCTGGTGTCACTCTCGCGAACCCGAAAAGGCCACTGAGAAGGCAAAGGATCTGGTCAAGATGTCAGTGGCCAGAGCCGCGAGGCTTGAGGCGCTCCCGATCAAGACAGTCAACGTGAAGCCCGTCTGCCTCGTTGTAGGAGGCGGTATCGCAGGGCTGCGGGCCGCCCTCGATATAGGTGAACGCGGCTTCGATGTCGTGCTTGTCGAGAAGGACAGCATGCTTGGCGGAAGCGTTCGGAAGTGGACTCACCTCTTCCCTGCCGACGAGTCGGGCGATGAGGTCATCAAGCCACTCATCACAGGGGTCAAGAAGCACAAGCGAATCAAGGTGTTCTTGGACAGCAAGGTCACTGCCTTTGACGGGTACATCGGCAACTTCGGCGTCACGATTACAAACATGAAGACAAACAAGGAGCACAAGATGGAGGTTGGCACAGTCATCGTTGCCACAGGGTTTGAGCCCTTCAGGCCCAATGGATACTACGGCTATGAGTTGTCACCTGACATTGTGACCCTTGCAGAGTTGCAGGAGCTCCCGCCAGCAAAGCAGCTGCTCCGGCCCAGTGATGGCAAACCTGTGAAGAAGATTGCCTTCATCGGTTGCGTTGGCTCTAGGGAGCCGGGTGTCACTGGTCATGAACACTGCTCCCGGTATTGTTGCTCAGCCACAGCCAAGGCTGCTGGTGATCTACGTGATATGGTGGATGAGGCAATAGTCCTCTATCAGGATATCCGAACCTACGGGCGAGGACATGAGGAATTCCACAGGATGGCCCGGCAGAAGCACGTCATCTACACGAAGTTCCCACAGGAGGAGAAGCCGATTGTTGAGGTCAACAAGAAGACTGGAAAGATCCACATGGAGTGGCTTGACGTTCTCTCAGGTGATAGGCTCGAGTTCGAGCCTGATGTCGTCGTGCTCGCAACTGGAATGCAACCGCCAGCTGATGTGACCGAGACTGCTAAGCTCTTCTCGCTCACTCGTAGCGGTGACGGGTTCTTCAATCCTGAACACATCAAACTGGCTCCTCTCACCACACACACTGCAGGTGTTATGATTGCTGGCGCTGCTCAGGCTGCGAAGAACGCCTCAGAGGCCGTCATCGACGCCAGCGGAGCAGCTGCCAAGGCTGTTGGTCTTATGGCACAAGGAGAGGTCGAGATCGAGTCGACAGTATCTCATGTGATTCCCGATCTGTGTTCCTCCTGTCACACCTGCATCTCAACATGCCCCTATGGTGCAATCGCCATGGATGAGTCACACGATCCTCCCGTGGCCCTTGTCACCGAGGCCAAGTGTCATGGATGTGGCACCTGTGCAGCAGCATGTCCGAGTAGCGCTATCATCATGTATCACTCAACCGATGAACAGATCATGGCCATGGTGGAGGCCTACCTCTGCACCGTGCCCGATGTTCAGGGAGGTGGTTCCGCATGACAGCAGAGACAACCGAAGTCAAAGAGTCCGGCGATGCCTGGGAGCCAAGAATTGTGGCCTATTGCTGCAACTGGTGCTCCTATGCTGGCGCCGACCTTGCGGGAACAAGTAGAATACAGTATCCGACAAACGCACGCATCCTGAGGGTGAACTGCACAGGAAGGATTAGTCCTGAGTTCATATTGGCTGCACTCGATATGGGTGCAGATGGAGTCCTAGTTTCAGGCTGCCATCCAGGCGACTGCCATTATACAAGCGGTAATCTGAAACTACGTGCTAGATGGGCCTTGATGGAAAAGGCCCTGGAACAGGCTGGATTGGACCCAAGAAGGGTTCGACTCCAGTGGGCTTCTGCTTCAGAGGCTCAGATCTTCGCAGATGGTGTGAGGACATTAGTTGAGCAGGTGAAGCAGTTGGGTCCGATTGAGAGGGAGTGGAAATGAGCAGAATGTTCAAGGAGTTCTTCTCTCAGAAGCGAGGAGACGTTCGCAAGCAGCGCGCTGCAATCAAGGCGATACTCCAGAAGGGACCTTCCAATGTCACCAAGATCTCTGAGGAGACCAGATACGCCAAGGAATTGGTTGTCTGGAATCTGATGGGGATGCTGAAATGGGGTGACGTTGAGGTTGTGGCGGAGGAAGAAGGGGAACTCACGTATGGAATCAAGGAGGTCTAAGACTGACTGAACCGGTATCTGTAGCACTAGGACAGGGCAGCTCCTGCTGGGGCTGTTTCCAGAGTCTCGTTGACATACATCTGGCCTTGGCCGATGTCTTGCCAAAGCTTGACATCAAGTACTGGCAGGCCGTGGCTGACTTCAAACTTCATCACTTGGAAAGCTATCCGGACAAGTCAATCGCCCTCGGAATATACGAAGGAATGGCTCGCACTGAGGAGGACATACACCTTCTCAAGGTGATGCGAGAGAAGTGTCAAACCATGATTGCCTTTGGTTCATGTTCATGCTTTGGAGGTATTCCCGGCATGGCGAACTTCTCAGACATCGAGGAGTGCTACGACGTCAAGTTCCGCGAGAACAAGACCGTCACTGGAGGAGAGGTTCCCACTGAGAACCTACCACCCATCGCTGATGTGGTGAAGCCCAACAACATGTTTGTGGACTTCGAGATCTACCTTCCAGGGTGCCCGCCAACCTCGAAACTGATTCTCACGGCCCTGACCGCACTGTTTGAGGGCAAGCCAATCGAGCTGCCTCCTCACACCGTGTGTCATTACTGCAACCGTGAGAAGAAGGAGACTCCCATCGAGAAGGTTCTGAGACCCTATCAGGGAATCGCTGACCCTGACCGATGCCTGCTTGAGCAGGGATACATCTGCGTAGGCTCTGCAACCTGGGGTCTGTGTGAGGGGCAGTGTGTGAACAAGGGCGCCACGTGTCGTGGTTGCTTCGGTCCGCCGCCTCCAATCATGCAGGACCACGGAGCCAACTCAATATCCATGTTGGGCTCATACGCTCCAATGGATCCAAAGGACCTCGTCGACCAGGTTAAGGATCCGCTAGGAACCTTCTGGAGGTTCGACTATCCAACGAGCCACCTTGGACAAATCAGGATCAAGCGCGAGGAGGCCAAGAAGAAATGACTGAAGACAAAGTGATACGAGTCGACCCAGTGACCCGTCTTGAGGGCCATGGTTCGCTCACCCTGAAACTTGGCAAGGATGGAAAGGTGAAGGATGTTCAGTTCAATGTGAACTCCACCCGGTTCTTCGAGAAGTTTCTTGAAGGTCGCCCCATGGAGGAGGCGCCAAGAATCGCTCCAAGAATCTGTGGTATCTGCCCGATTCCTCACCACCTCGCCTCGGTGAAAGCAGTAGAGGATGCATGGGGTGTCACACCTCCTCCTGCAGCTGTGAAGATACGCAGGCTAATGATTGAGGCTAAGCAGCTCTCAAGCCATGCTATCCACTTCTACGCTCTTGCGGCTCCGGACTTCGTGTTCGGTCCCTTTGCGGACCCAGCTGTCAGGAATGTGGCTGCAGTGTTGAAGCATCTGCCGGATGTCGCTGTTCAGGCCATCAAGCTCATGGAGTTCGGTCAAGAGCTGATCAAGACCGTGGGTGCCAAGGCCATCCATCCGACGACAGCCATTCCTGGTGGTCAGCTGACTCCCATGTCAGAAGAGGATAGAGACCTCTGGCTCGGCAGGGTTCCTGAGATGCTTGAGAACATCAACAAGACTGTGTCTCTTGCTAAGACAGTAGTCAACGACTACATCGATGTCATCACCAAGGTTGCAGTCACACCGACCTACTACCTCGGCTTGGCTAACAAGGGTGTGCTTGACATCTACGATGGGACAGTCAGAGTCATGGATCCCGAAGGCAAGATTGTTGCTGATTTCGATCCTCATGACTACACCAAGTACTATGGCGAGCACGTCCCGAAGCACAGCTATGCTACGCATATCTACTACAAGCCTGCCGGATACCCAGAGGGCATCTGGCGAGCCAACACGCTAGCACGGTGCAATGTGGCAGACAAGATGGCTACACCTCTGGCAGACGCGGCGCTGAAGGAGATGCGTGAGCTCATCGGTCGACCCTCCCACCATACCTTTGCATTCCACTATGCAAGGGTGGTTGAGATGGTCCAGGCTGCTGAGTGGATCAAGACGCTTCTTGAGGACCCCGAAATCGTCAGCAAAGACGTGAAACTCTCAGATGTCGAACCGAGGGCCGGCGAAGGAGTCGGAATCGTGGAGGCTCCGAGAGGAACCCTCCTGCACAATTATGTCAGCGACGAGAATGGCATGCTCACCAAGGCGAACCTGATTGTCGCGACGAACAACAACATTGCTGGTATTGAGAAGTCGCTCATGGATGCTGCGAAGCAGATCTTTGAGGACAAGGCCCATGAGAGCCTCAAGTTACCAGATCCGATGGTGAAGACTTAGCCACCACCTGAGGATTATAAAGGAAAGAATGGAAACGTGAAAACAATGACGGAAGAAATTCCCGAAGGACTGCTCAACCTCCTCGAGATGGTTGTGCGGTGCTATGACTGCTGACTATCATGCGGCGCTCATCTCGTCGTAGTTGACGATGAGGGTCGCGAGATAGTCCGGAAGGAGCTAGTGACCGGCGGAGGATGAAGGTCCGGCGTAAAGAACTGAGCCGGGTCCGACACACCCCGCAAGGGTGCGCCCGTCGCACCTCCTTCCATCCCTCTTTCTTTTCTATCAACTGAAAGACATTAGATGTCATTATGAAGAGCCAGGAGCTATTCCGGTTGTAACTAGTGACTGGCGGTGGATGGAGGTTTTCGGAAACTGGAGTTAATTATAGTGAATTTCCATCATTCCTTATTTCTTTCTACTCCTTCATGATAGTAGAATATATGAGAGGCAGAGCGAATACTACTATGAGAAGAGAATGACAATCCCGATAGCTGAACAAGTAAGGCGCAGAAGGGACCTTGAACAGGTTAGAACCGCCATCGAAGCTAGGCGCTACACAGGTCTTGAAACTCTGATAATGGGATTGAAGCTTTCGGCGTTGGCGCTACAAATCGCGGGTGAAAGATAGATGGAAGAGTTCTCAGAGATTCTTAAGACAGTCTGTTCATATCTTAATGAAAACCACATCCTCTATGTCATAGTTGGTGGAGTGGCCGTGATGTATCATGGTGTACCCCGAACCACAGTAGACATAGATTTCATCCTCAAACTGGAGGACGCAGAAATCTCTCCATTCGCTGAATTTCTGAACTCACGGGGGTTTGTGGCATCAGCCTCAGATATCAGAGCTGCGTTCAAAGAGGGATCACATAGCACATCATTCTTCAAAGACACACTGCTTCGACTTGATATTCAAGGGATTAACTCCAATTTTGATAGGATGACGATAGACCGGGCAATGATGGTCGATTTGCTTGGAACACCGATACGAATTGGCACCGCAGAAGATACCCTTGTGAACAAGATTCTCTTTCAAGGAGAGCAGGATCTGAGAGATGCTATTGGCATAGTAAAGCGAAATGCCGAGAAGCTTGATTTCGACTACATAGAATCAACGTGCGAAATGCTTGGCATTGGGAATTTGCTTCAGAATTTCCTAAGGGATGCTGAGAGTAAGAATTCAGCGAACTAGGTCACACCCTGCAAGGGTGCGCTCGTCGCACCTCCTTCCATCCCTTCTCTTTTCACTCTAGAGCATATTCACGAGTCTTGAGTTGTAGTTCTCATTTCGAGATTCTTGAGTGATTTCATGTAGTTGCTGTCCAGAAGAAGAAGGAAGAATCCCTGAATAATGACTCCAATCCCATTTCCCATATAATACGGATTCTGCAAGAACACCAGAACCACAATGAGACCCGCAACCTGGAAGATGATATCCAATCTAATGCTTGCTGCAACTGTCTTTGCTATCTTCTCAACTGATTGCTCCTTCTGCCGGAAAAGAATAGACAATCCAATTACCGCGTCGATTACTCCCCATATGACAGCTTGAAGGCCAATCCCTTCAATGATTGCATTTGGTGAACCCAGATTCAAAACAGCTCCAATCGCGATGCTAGCAATGCTCCATGTCAACAGGAGTTTTGCAGCTCTATGCTTGAGTCTATCAACTTCAGACATCTCTCTCTCCTCTGCAAATCATCTCTTCGCCTTCATTGCATTTTGAGCAGCATGCCAACCAGTAAGGATCGCAGTAGGTAAGCCTGCAGGACTGTATGCCCATTGGCCTGCTTGGTATACATCTGGAATTGGTGTTTTGACTGCGCTTCCCATCTTTCGGAGCTCACTTACAACCGGTACAGGTGACTTATACGACCAGCCCACAATCGCACCTTCTGAACTTCCTACTACCGACTCGATACTGAGCGGAGTTGAAGATGCTTTGAAGACTACCTTGTCTTTCAGACCTGGATAGATGGAATTCGAGAGGTTATCCAGCATACGGTTCTCGACTTCGGCTCTGAATTCATCATACCAAAGGGCATCCTTGATTTTCTTGATCAAGTCGTACTCAAAGAGCGTGCTTATTACTAGGCCAGTTTTTCCCTCGGGAGACAACTCGGGGTTTCTAAGTGCAGGAATAGAGATCTCGTACGTTGTGAGCTGGAAGTACCTATCCAACCATTGCAGAACTTGCTTCTTCGGTACACTATCAAAATTCTCAATTAGGGAATCAAGTTCTGACGTATGCGTTTCATTAAGGCCCGTTTTCAATGGTGTGTAGAAGAAGTGCCCATTTGAAATAGACCTGAAAGACTCTAGTGGCATATCTACACCAACGAACATCGTATAGACAGACTCGCACCCGCGTTTTGATAGAAGAGACTCCTTTCGTTCGGATATTTCGTGGGTGACATCTTCATCCAGACCATTGGTGTCCAGGATTCGATATAGTGTCTTCAGGTCGGCACTCCAGATGAGATGATCGAATGAGTAAGTATTGCCGTCACTGGCGCGAACGGTTTTCTCGGATGGATTGACTTCAATGATTTCTGTTTCTGTTTTGATCTCTCCGTTTAGTTCGAGGATTTTTCGCACCATTGCCCGTGGCAGCTCACCAGTGCCTCCTCTTGGATACCTGTAATCAGTATATGTATAGAAGTAGCCCAATGCGAAAGCTGTTGGCGTTTCTCTGAAGAAATGCTGAGCAATGATATCAATGAGGGATTGATTAGAAGTTAGCTTCTCTAGATGCGACTCAACAGGTTCGTTATTCTTGTTCATTCGACGTAGGGCGAACATGAACTTCCCCATCCATGGAAGGACTTCCTTGAGGAGGAAGCTTCTATCCTTCTTCATGTCTCGAAAATAGGGATTATCAATACCATACAGAATCGCCATGTCTTTGAAGCTTCTCTCAATCTTGGAGATGATCTTCTCTATATCGCTGATGCTTTCGGGATACAATCTCTCTAGCAGATGTCTATAGTCATCTAGGATGGTTTCCACATCAAGGTTGATCACATCGTTCTCGACTCCAATTGATACTGGGCTGTCAACCATCTCGAGTTCGATTTCGAGTTCTTTGAGCATAGGACGAACTATCCCTGCATTCAGGATTGCTCGTGCTCCAGCATCAAACGTGAACCCATCTCGACTGAATGAACTAAGGAGCCCACCGCATTCTTTGTTCTTCTCTAGTAGAAGGACGTCATGACCAGCTCTTGCCAGATATACAGCAGCTGTTAATCCTGACATGCCTCCGCCGACGACTATCGTCCGTTGATTGTTATCGCTCATTCCAACCCCGCCATCTCTATTGATCTATGCCAGAGTTCCTCTGCTACCTCCATGTCTCGTGCTGGGGGTGCAGGATCTTCCTCCTTGGTGAGATTGAAGAACTTCCCACTCAGGCCCTCGACTTCCTTCGAGACTCCGAGATAGTATAGTGCTGTCGCAGACATTTGTGGGTCTTTTGCGCTACGGTCGATCAGGTTTCTCTTGTACCAACGATAGATCCGTCCATTCTGCGAACCACTACTTGTCTTGACATTTCCGGGGTGCATAGCATTGATGGTGACACCGCTACCTTCGAAGTATTCAGCAAACTTGATCATTGAAAGGAGTTGGGCTGTTTTCGCTACTCCATAACTCCCCAGACCGGAGTGTCTGCGTTTCTCATATGTAGGGCCATGCAGCCCAATGCCCCAAACAGCGAAGCGATGACCTTCTGAGTTGACAAAGATGATGCGTGCCTTTCCTTGCTCTTTCAGTTTATCTTTGAGTATGTAGTTCAGGACGAAAGACCCAAGATAGTCTATTTGAAAGACCAACTCGTTACCGTCTTCGGTGATTATCTTCTTCGTTGAGTAAATGCCAGCATTATGGATAAGGACATCTATTTCGAGGTCTGACTCTAGAAGTTCCTTTCCAACTTGGCGCACTTCAGACAATCGTGAGAAATCTGCAATCTTATAGTCACATTCTACCTGGAATTCCTGGCGGATCTCCTCACAAAGCGCAATCGACTTCTCTTCATTTCGATTAATGAGAAGCAGGTTTGCACCATGTGAAGCGTATTCTCTTGAAGTTGCATACCCTATTCCTGATGTGGCTCCTGTGATAACCACCAAGCGTCCTGCGAAGTCATCAGTACACTCTTCTAGTTCCTTTCCCCCACCTCGCATCATTGCTAAGATGTTGGACCATTTGTATTGCTTGATGTACTTCCTCTTACTCAACTCTCTCACCCATACGACTTCTTCATTCACTGACCCGTAGACTATCCTGTAGATGTGACACTACGGATCATTTCTACCATCATTCTCATCGATAGTGCTTGTAGGGAAGTTTGGAATTCTCCTATGATGTCGTTTTTTAAATTTACGATGAGGCAAGGACTAATCATAGCTACGATCGAACTACTCACGGCAGAACCATGTATTTATGGAACAACCATCTCTGCATGAAGAATGAGTCTCGTTATTGTAGTGATTGCTCTGTTTATGGTTCTGGAATCATCCAATGTCTTCATGCTTTACTTCAAGAAGGATTCCACTAGAGCTAACGGAATTGGAGTCTTCAAGGCATGGGAAAAGACCAAATCTGACCCGGAGATTAACGACTTCGCGAAGTACTTGATCAACTGGGTTGCGGGCTCGAAAGTCATCTTCCTTTCATTGCTTGCAGTTATCGTCATCTTTGGTTCGCCAGATCTTCATCCATGGGTTTTGCTTGCACTGGTACTCTCAATTGCGACATTCTACGTAGGTCTCTTTCCTCTTGCTCGTAAGATGGATAGAGAGGAAATGCTCATTCCAAAGGGATACTCGAAGACTCTTGTCGCAATGATTACAGTGCTCATCATCCTCTTCACAATTCTCTATCTCTGGTCCTCCATCTTCCCAATCACTATGCCAAGCTTCTGGTGATCCGCAACGAGCAGCAATCGGTATGAGTCCGATTCTGCTAGCAATGGAATCCTGTGTGTTGTGGCCTGGAACTACTCTTATTTCGATGCAATCAATGACCCATGCCCGCAGTGTCTTGTGGCGATGCTATTCTTGCTATTGCTCGCTGGTATAGAACATACAATATCAATAGCCAGACTGGCATTATTGGATCGAAGCCAAGAATCAGGTAATGGATAACGATGCCAATCCAGAAGAATGCCAGCAGATTGTTGGACCCTGACCAAAGCAAGTCGAGTTTCCTCATTTCATCTTCTGATATTGAAGGTGAGTCATAGAGTGAGAGCATGGATGGAGCTAGAAATGCATACCAGACCGCAAGAAAGAGGAACCAAGAATCAGGATAGACCAGAAGAACGAGGAATGTCATGTCAGTGAAGTGTCGGAGAAATGACTTCTGTGTCTGAGGGGTTCTCAGAAATCCGAAGTAGCTCCTGAAGAGAATGATGCCCCCAATAGTCACTATGATTCCAAGTCTGATAAGTTGTGTATTGGGAGCAAACGCAAGTATCAGGTTCGTGAGACTTGTGCTATGCTGGCCTGTAAGAGATTGTGTCAGATTGATTGCCAGGAATTCATTAAGTGCATCTGGGTATAGGATGAAGTACACGAGATTGGGGACCATTGTCAGCATGAATCCGATTGATACTCCTGCAAAGTGACGAAGTGATACGGAAATGCCGAATCTTCCTCCAATGCTGACAGGTATCAAGAAGACAAAGAAGACCAGGAAGAATGGTTTGATTGTCGATGCTAGACCAATCAAGACACCAACAATGAAGAACCACTGAATCCTATCGTGGTCTTTTGATTGGAGGATAGTCAATGAGACTAGCACTAGTAATATTGCCAGTTGAGTGATTTGTCCAAACATGATATTGACAATGTGTTGGGGGACCATGAATACAACAGCGAGTGTCCTTTCGAAGTTCTTCGTTTGAGCACTTACTCCGTTCTGCAAGCAGACCTGGTAAACGAAGTAGACAATTCCCGCGTTGCAGATCATCATGAGTGAGACATTGATCAAGTAGAGTGGGATCATTGGAATGAATGAAAACAACGCCATGTAACCTGCAAAAGACGGCAAGTATCTGAAAGGGAGGCCGTTGGGATTCACTTCGTAGATTTGCCCAGGTGTGTTCGCGAATACTTGCCCGCTTTCATAGAAGACTCTGAAGTCCACCGTGAACACAGTGTCAAGGAGAGTACCCTGAAGGAAAAGAATCGCAAAGCACACTAGAACTCCAAAGAAGTAGATGAGATTGAATGCAAGAGCGAACTTGAGTAGACGAGATCTCCTGAAGTACTCCCAGAAGGTCTCTGGTGACTTGAGAGAATCAGCTACCATATTGGGACGCCCCATAGAACAGCTTCAGCTATCAGTAACGACAGTCCTGACAGTATTACTAGACCTATCACAACAAGCGCCTCAGGCCATTTGTATCGTTTTGTCCATCTCTCGTCTACTAGGAAGAAGGGTATGAATAGGACTACTACCGAAACGACAAACACAACTAGGTTTGGCGGTTGGATATAATGCCTTGCGCCAGTGACGATCATATAGATGGCCAGAATGGCAACCGGCGGGTGCAGTGTTAGCCGCTCAAGAATTGCCCACCGCTTCTTTGCTGACCAGTATGGCTGCGTGTCTAGCCTGCGATAGAAGTTGACATCCCAAACTGAAGTCACAATGAGAATTGGGAATGCAACCATCACCATACTATTGAAAGGCAATGCAGTCAGCTCGAAAGCAAGTGCAAGACATGCGTAGTAGGCGAAGAATCTACTGAAATACCGACGTCTGAACTGTAGCTCCTCTCTCAGTTTTACTTCAACTAGCCAAATCCTAAAGGCCAGAAGCCCAAAACCAAAAACAGCTAGAATCACAAGTCAAACCTCAGTCCGTTTTTCTGCCTAATAGCGTTCAATGGTTCTCCTCTTTCTGATTCAGAATTCGTCAGAAATAACGACAAAATAAACTGACCGGGTCTGGCACCACTTGCATCGGCTCGCTGGTCGCGCCTCCCTACGTCCCCTTCTCAGCCACCGAATCATCTGAGACCTGATGGCTTTCGCTTCATTGCAGAGATGGCCGTTCTGTCTTTCAGGATACTCCTGATTTGAGGAGCCAAGCCTTGGCCCACAAGAAGAAGAATCATGTTCCTAGATGCTTGCGGCGATCCACCTTCTCCGGCAGGCGAAGCATATTGAGAGATGTCCTCTGCCAACTGGACGTGGTGCAGCAAGTCTGCAATCATCAGTTCGTCGCCAGTATACATCGTGAGGCGAACCGGAGGCTCCAAAGATGAGAGCAAAGAGAAGCCGTAGTAAGTGCTCCAGAGACCTTTCAGGTCCGACTTGGATTCAGACGCCAGCCATTGCTCTCTTGCCCTCTTGAACTCGTGGTAACGCGACTCAAGAATCATGGGAATATGCTGAGCCGATTCTCCATGTGTTCTCATCACTTCTGGGTTCATGAAGAATGTGGTGCCGCCTCCCTGGAGATGCGGCTTGAGGAGAGGAACCAACTGCTCCCGCACCATCTCACCGAGCCGGGCGGGGTCTTTGGCCTCTTTGATTGCCCTGGAAAGAATCCTCCTCAAGTCGAACTCGAGGTCTCCAAACTCCTCAAGTTCCAACTCGATCAATGCCCAGAGGTTGAGGAGCCGCCTGCAAGTCTGGTCCAGTTGGGGATAGATGGTCTTGACTCTATTGAGGACTTCACCCCATCCTTGACTATGCACGATGTGATGGATTGTGCTGCGCTCCCCTAGGCTGGACTCCTGCTTGAGGGGTTTCCCAACGGCGCCCAGTTTCTCGACCACTTCATAGATTCCCGACACTGTATCCTCGTCCTGTAGGTCAGGGTTGGGAAGTATTGCGAGCTGGAACTCAAGCGAGGGGTAGTAACCGGATCCCCGGCTAACCGGTTTGATTCTTGTGCTGGGCCGGAACGGGAGCAGACTAAGATCAAGATTGGTGATGTATCTCCCACCAAGGTCTGTGTCGGTGGAAGGTGTCGTTCCGTCGCTTCGGAATCCCTCTCCTGGGAGCTTGACATCCCGTTTCGAAAAGGGAATCTCTTTCAACTCTATCTCGCCACTACGCGTCATCCCTCGCACGACTGTGATTTCTTCTCGAAGCCTCTTCCTGCAATACATCGCAAGCACTCGTCGACTTAGGAGGCCTCCCGCGCAGCTCCCTGCATACGCAATTAGGGTCACAATGACACCCGCGTGCATCCAGATGTGGTAGAGATCTTGTGCTCCTAGCAGCGCAATCAGAGATCGGCCGACAAGGATGCAGACTCCCAGCATTCCTAGCACCGTTGCCAGTAACTGCCAGATTCTCCTAGGAGTTGCAGCAGAAACCCTGAATGCGGCACCGAGAGATGCAAGAAAGAACACTGGGAGTGAGAGCAACAGGATTGGACCTGTATAGAGCTGATGACTTGCCGTGAGTGACAGATAGAGGAGTGAATACACCATTGTGGGCAGCATCAATCCTGGGCTGGAGGTTATCCTGTGAGGCTGTCCAAACAAGTAGCGAGCCAGTCCATCAACCCCAAATTGAATCATGTCGTCGGATCTTCGAACTCCCCAGACAAGTGCTGTGAGCCCTGCATAGGACACCATAATCGAAAGCAGGGCTAGTAATGGAGCGAAAGACCAGAGTCCCGAGAGAAGAATGGCTAGGAATGCACCTGGGAGGAATACTAACATTATGATGAGCGAGGGCATTGATGCGTTCGCAAGCCTCCTGCGCATGACATCTCGGAGGGTCTTCCGTCCAGCTCTGAGATCCGAGGGAGACGGCAGAGGTCTTGTCGATTCTTTCCTAGCTGCCCATAGACTAGGTAGTAGCACGAGAACCCCAAGAAGGTGTAGCAGCATGATATCTACAGAGAAAACAACAGCCAGAGACAGCGCCAATGTGTATGACAAACATACCAGTGGTACTAGTATTGCTGGCCACTTCTGGATTTCCCCGGCAACCGCAATGGGGGCCTTGGACACAGGAACGACAGCTGCTAAGCAGAGCCCGAGTGGAACGGGGGTTAAGAAAGACAGAATGGTCATCACTATGTTCCATAGCGGCATCGAAGTAAGCCACGAAAGAGCACCAAGGCAGACAAGTGGAAGGAGGACTCCCATGCTAATCATGATGGACCATGCGAAAATCTCGGTACCCGGATTTACAGAGATCTCTGACATCTGGCGGAAGTAGTAATCTGCGGCAAGGAACGTGGCTAGAGCGATGACCATAGCCAGTCGGAAGTCAAAACGCTGCTGCAACAAGACAGTCTCCACGGCAATCGGCAAGACGGAGAAACTCACGATTCCCAAAGAGGAGATAGAGTCACTCAATCGTTTCTGGAGATTGCCCACTTGACATGCCCCTGCAAGTCTTCCGCAGACAACGATTTATTGGTTTTCATCAGTTGCGCCTAGGGCCCTGAGTGCTCCTCCTTCCATCCCCTCTCTCTTCTCACTAAGAGCCATCTTGCTTGGCAGATGGAGCAGTCGTACATGTTTCTAGGCCGATGCATAAGCCCTTAAGCAAACTCCCGCCTCTTCCACCTACAGGCATAGCAACTATGCAGACCTTCTCAGACTGGTTCTACTGAAGATTAACGACCTTTCTCTACTTCCACTCGAGGACTACTCTAGTTTTCAATGACCTGAATTCGCACAAGCGAGTGATATACAATGTATGACAACACAGCAGAAGCCGTTGAGGCTACTATTGCCGAGCTTAAGCCCGGAATGAAAAGCGTAAACATCACCTTCAAGGTTTTGAATACTAGTGAAGAACGCGAGGTCGAGTCCCGAAAGAATGGCGAGATATACCGAGTAGTAGATGCCCTAGTTGGAGACTCGACAGGGGTTATCCTGATGCCAATCTGGAACGAGACCATCGATGCAATTGAGGACGGTGCAACCTACACCCTCACGAATGGCTATACAGGTCTCTTCAAAGGCAATCTACGACTACAATTGGGGAAGTTCGGTATAATTGCCCAAGCCGAAGAACCAATCGACGAAGTGAACTCAGAAGTAGACATGTCTGCCGAAGAGCACAGCAGTCGATCACGATACTAGACAATTCTGGATCGTGTCTTGTCTAGGGGGTGGCGCTTGTCGCCCCTCCTTCCAGCACTTCTCTTTTTGCAGGTTCATCTTCTCCTGAGCAAATACAGAATCAGCACACCCGCCCCGATGCAGCCTAGTGAGAGCATAGTGACGAGGAGCAAGAACGGGAAGGACGTGCTTCCACGAATCTCGCTGAAGCTGTATGCGCAAAACAAGTCCCCATCTTCTGTCTCTCCAATACCGAACCGCAGAGGCGAATGGTCGGAGGAAAAGGCCAGATGGGAGAAACGAAGGTCGACAACGAACAGCGAGGAGCTGCTCACGAATTCCAGATTACTGGAGAGCTCGATGAGAAATGGGTCTTTCATGGTAGTGTCAAAGCCGACAAGAGCATAGATGGCATCGCCCTCGATGTAGACATTGGCGCCGACTCCTGCTTCCGACCCGGTGGGAGTTCTTCCAAGAAGCGTTGTATTCGCAATCATGTTCCCGGTTAGGTCATACCTGTAGATGCTGCACCCGCTTGGGTCTGAGTAGCAGTAGGACTTCACGATGGCTGAATTGCTGTTATATGCTAGAACCTTCTCGCCGTACCTTCCGTCAGGAAACTCGCGCAACCACACGGGTTCGCCATTGCTGTCTCTGAGTTCGATGTGGGTCATATTCACTAGGAACAGGTTTCCGTCCTGCAGCAGGCTTACATCATAGTCCCAACCATGTCCTGAAAGCTTCTGATTCCAGGCGGTTGTGCCATTGATGAAGATCTTCAATATGTGAGCCTCGGTGTCAAGATAGGGGGATGACAGATCTCCTAGAAGATAGACTGCGTCATCTAGCCCGACAACTGCTCGGAATGTGAATAGCCCACCCTCTATTGTGACGTTTCTTACTATGATGAGGTCACCAACTGGGTCAATCTGCATCAGCATGAAGACGGTTCTGTTAATGAATAGCTCAGCACTGAAGGCATACAAAGAACCGTTGACGTATAGAGGTCCCATCACACGATCTGGGTGAGTTGCCAGCCGTGGCGAGAACCCCTCGTCATCGTATCTGAGCAGAGTCATAGTATCATTTGCGAGGCTGCGAATGGAGAAGTAGAACGTACCATTGCCCATACTCCAGGGACCATAGACGTCCTCGCCTTCAGCCAGATTTATCGAGCTTTCTAGGATGGGCTGTGACTCGGGTATATCGCCATAGTCGATCACGATTGTGTTCGCTGCAGATTGAGCACCAGCTGGGGCTCCAATGAGAGCGAGCATGATGCAGAATAGTAGAACCGACCGTACCCGGCTTCTCCTCATTCGCTTCCCCGGCTGAACCTGCAGGACTCGGTCTGCAATAAGTATTGCGACCACCTCTGGCTCATGGCTGCTCCTGATCCTCTCTAAGCCGATTCCAGATGGGACACCGACTGGCTTATGAGATACCTCAGCTAATACAGAGCATTACGTTTCACAAGGCGAGGGGTCTTGTACAAGCGCTTCGAGCCATCTGAGCAGGTGTTCGTGGACAGAGAGGAGTATCTCGATTGGATGTCAGATGCTCTTCTGCGCTGCAAGGAGAAGGCTGTGGTTCTGCAGCTCTCCGGGATTGGAGGTATTGGGAAGAGCGCACTGCTTGATTACTGGAACAGAACGATAGAGACTACCATCCGCTTGGACTGCAGGCAACATGCTGATTTCTACTCCAGACTAAACGTGCTAGCAAAAGGAGCAGTTCTGCTTGGATTAAGACTGCCGCGATTCGACGTTCTCTGGCAGATCCGACTGAGGTTTGTCGAGGGTCTGGAGCCTGTGAAGGAAGAGGGCCGCGAATGGGCAAAGGAAGTCCTGGTTGCCATTCCGTTCATCGGCTCCCTAGCAAGCATTGGAGGGGCAATAGGCGCAATCAGTGCGAAGGTTGCTCCAAAGCTCAAGAGCAGATATGGCGAATTGGCAGCTTGGCTGCAAGACCGTCTTGGGAAGAACCACATTGAGAGCCTGCTCGAGATTCTGTGGAAAGCCCCAAGGCACGCCCAGTTTCTCTTCATGGACGCATTGGCCGAGGATTTGAACTCCCGGTCGGAATCTGATAGAGCACTTCTCTTCCTGCTGGACCACTTCGAGCATGTGGATGACGCGAGCAAGGACTGGAAGTACGGAGGGAAGAAGATCTCTGAAGCAGAACTATGGTGCGTGTTTCTCTCACAAGTGAGGAACAGCGTAGGAGTACTTGCCACACGCCTAGCCATCTCTACTGCCCTGCGCGATGACGTCAGTCTCGAGCAGCATGAATTGACGGAGCTGGACGAGAAGAGCAGTGTTGAACTGCTTCATGAAAGGAGTGTCAATGACGGAGATCTTCAGAGAAGGATAGTAAGCGTGAGCGGAGGGAATCCCTTCGTGATCGACGCTATATGCGACATGTTGGAGACCGAACGTGTTTCACTTGAGGATGTGGACTGCCTGCAGGCGGACACCCTTGGGGAGGTGCGGCTGAGGACCTGGAGGAGGTTGTTCGATCATGTGGAGGGTCTTCATGAGCCGGTGAACCATGCAGGTCTCCTTCCGCACTTCACGAAAAGCGTGATGACCATCGTGTCGCCCTCCTTGACCTCCGACCAATGGGATCGACTCAGAAGACTCAGCTTCGTCAGAGAACAGAGTGATGGCACCTATGTGCTGCACGAGCTAGCCAAGGAGCTGGTACTGAGCGAGCTGGGGCCAAGACTGAAGGATGCTGTCGAGGATGTGGCCGACAGTCTGGAGACGGCATCAAAGGAGAGGTCTGACTTGTCACTCCTTGGGATGGCTTTCTCAGCCTATTCACTGGCGTCAGGTGAGATTGCCATTGCCAGGCTCCGTGAGGCTGTTGATGAGCTGATCGAGAGTCATCTCGCCGACGATGCCCATCATCTCTTGGCTAGCACTGTCCTGAGTGATGGCATGGGTAGGTGCGTTATTCAGGGGCTGAGAGGCAAGGCACTCTTTCTGTCCAGTCGATACGCCGAGGCAGAGGTCGAGCTGCAATCTGCAATCGAACATCTCCGGGGACTGGGAACAGAAATGACAACAGCGCAACGCGATTTTCTTGCGGACTGCCTTTCTCAGTACGGTCGGATGCTTTTGGAGGTGCCTGACCAGGAAGGTGCTCAGAAGTCTTTCAAGGAGGCAATCGCTATCCGCAGGGAGCTTGCGGACGAGGAGCCTGACAAGTATGGTCTGGGGTTGGCTTGGTCGCTTATAGTGCGGGCCCAGTCCATGCTCAATAGATGGCCTGATGAAGCGGAGAAGCACGCGTTGGAATCACTGAACATACTCTCTGGCATCGATGATCCAGGCAGCAAGAGCCTCTTGCGTGCCAAGAGCATTTCCTTCAGCGTTCTCGCATTAGTCCGTACAAATCTGTTTAGGTGGTCAGAGGCCGATGAGCCAAACCAGAGGAGCCTGGAGATTCAGCGACAGCTGCTGGAGATGGCCCCCGATGCGCCAAGGGAGATCAGTGCCTATGCAAGACTCTTGAATAATGTCGGGGCTCTCCAGGAGTTTCGTGGACATGAGTTAGAAACGAGAAACCTGTTTGAGCAGGCTCTGAAACTCCGACGAGCCGCTGTCGAACTGCAGCCTCAGACGTATAGGCCAAGTCAGGCGATCACACTTCAGAATGTTGCCTTCTTCTATTTGCGCACTCTGCGGCAACCTCAGATGGCCGAGACGTACTTCCGAGAATCGCTGGTCACAATAAGGGACCAGCTGGGTTACTACTACTCGTATGCCCGAGATCTGCTGGAAGATCAGGAGCGTTTTCGAGACTCACTTGCGGCCCTAGAACTCATGCCAAAGGAAGTGCCCGGGCATTGGGCAGGCCAGATTGGGTATGCGCTTAGTGGTTTGGCCTACGCATGCCTGGAACAGGGCAGGACCCAGGAGGCCCTGGACCTTGTCGCAAAGGCCGTTTCCATAAGGCGTGATCTGATGAGGCACCTTGACTGGGGGTTGGGATTCGGGCTTTCTCTGAATGTCGCGGGCATCATATACTCCAGTGCTGGTGAGGTCTCTCGTGGAGAGGAATCACTCATAGAAGCAATCGAGGTCCTTCAAGAAACGAGAATCGATATGGCGGACACTCAGCTCTACTTGGCATCAAGCCTCAACAATTGTGGTGTTCTTCTTCTGCAGACAGGAAGGCTCGGGGAAGCCATCGAACGATTGACAGAGGCTGTCAGAGTGCTCCGTGACTACATGGTGCGGGCACCGGAGCTTCATCCCGGCTGGGTTGCGGAGATTCTCACCAATCTTGCCGTGGCCCAGAAGCAGAAGGGTGGCTTCGATGAAGCGGAGCCACTACTGAGGGAGGCACTGGACCTTGAGTCACGGCTTATCGATATTGCACCTGAGTCTTACCTTTACTACCGAGAGCACACGCTCCGAGTCTACTCCTCCTTGCTCAGACTAAGGGGTGACGAAGAAGGGGCAGAAACACATCTCAAGGAGTCCCTCCGCCTCTTTGAGAGGTTCTCTGACCTAGGAATGACTCCTAGTCCTGTCGATGCTGAGAACGAGGCAAGGTTCCTACTCATCTACTAGACAGGTTTTCTCCTACTGAAGATATAGATGATAGAGATGCATGAAACTGCCGCTATCGAAGTCACTGCAATGCCAGCTTGCACCGGGCTCAAGCCGCCGTCTGCCGGACTCTCAATGAACAGATGGTCCAATCCAAAGACTGACTCCATTCGTGGATTCTCATCGTACGCCGAAGAGACTCCTCGTATCTCGTAGGGAGTGTCTCCGTACCCGTTTCCATCAGAGTCGACGCCTTCGTAGTCTGACCAGTAGTTGGCGTCGTAGAGGTTCTCAGAAACATCGTTCTGTGCATTGATCTTGTTGCCAATCACATCGTTCTGAATCAAGGTATTATCGCTCCCTTCCTCAAGGTAAATCCCATGACCTAGGTAGTCGATACCATCATCAGAAGGCAACCATGCATCTTCGAGGACCCCGTTTCCTGCCACTAGGTTGAACGCAATGACGTTCCCAGAAGCTTGCTCTTGCACTAAGATTCCCGCTCTGACGTTCCAACAGACAGTGTTGTTGGAGATCATATTGCTCCAGGCAGCCCCTACGCCCATCCCGTAGAAGTAGTTGTAGCTGCAGTTGTTCAACGATACGAGATTGTCGAAGGCTCCTCTCCACAGGTGAATGGCACAGTCTGACTGGGTTATTGTGTTGTTGAGAACCGAATTGTCATGGGTGTCTTCCAGAAGAACTCCGCTCCAGCAGTTCTGCATTGTATTGAATGATATCGTGTTGTGCGCGCTGTTCTCTTCAATCTCAATGCCACCAACACCATATTCCATCGGATGGGGGGCCAGCGGATTGCCGAGGAAGTTGTTGCCAGTGATGTTGCATTCGTGAATGTAGTATCCGTACACTCCAACAGTCGTAAAGACGAACGTGTTATTGTAGACCGTCGCATTGGAGAGGGCCTGCAGATGGATACCGTAGCCGCGGAGGTCCAGAAACGGTTCGACATAGGTCTCGTTGTCCCACCTGGCCTCACCCATAAAGAGGCAGTTGCGGATTATGAAGTGTGCACTAGTGCAGAAGATGGTGATTGCAGAGTAGTTGTCTAGCCAGAAGTCATCCGGTATTTCAGATGAGTTGAGATTGATGTACAGATTCTCAATCAGGTAGGGATTCTCCGGTGTCCCGTTGCCCTCGAAGGAGTACTTGGACTCGAAGTCAGCGTTCGTTCTGATGTCTATTGGCAGGCTCTCATTCAGTCCGCTCGACTCAAACGCTAATTGGGCCACTTCAAGTGAGTCTGGCTCCGCGACCGCCGAAACCGGAACTGGAAATGCACTGAGCACGAGGAGGAGCAACAGGACTCTGATTAGCTTCACTACAACTATACCCCTGGCTTCCCAGGAATCCTCCGATTTCATAAGTCTTGCGAGGATATTCCACTATGCCTCCGAGCGGGCTATGGTGCAGGCAGCGAAGCTTCTCGGCCCCCGGCCTTTCTCAACACTTAAACCAGATGACTTCCTTCCAGATGTCTATGCAGTCCATCAAGGATCACAGAAGACCGCTCGTGCTAGTCAGTATTGCACTTCTCTACATTGTGCCTATTGTATCCGTTGCTCTTCTAGGAGAACCCGATATCTACGTCAACATCATTCGACTTGGAGCCCTGCTCGGATATGTTTCAATCTTCGTATCAACAGTGCTCTCCAACTATATGCGCGAGGTCCGTCAGATCTTCGGAAGGCCGTTCCTCAGAGTTCATCACTGGTTCGCTATTCTAGGTGTCATACTCATCACAGTACACCCCGTCACCTTCGCAATCTATTCAGGTAGCCTGCTTGTGATGGTTCCTGACTTCTCATCATGGTACGCATTCTGGAGTCTTGCTGGAAGGCCCGCACTGTACTTGGCCTATGCTGCTTTACTAGCCGGACTCCTGAGAAACAGGGTGAAGAAGTACTGGCGTTTCATTCACGGACTGATGTATGTGGTGCTTACCTTCGCCTTCGTCCATGGTCTGCTAATTGGAGCTAACTTCGCTAATCCCATCATAGCTGGGCTATTCGGGGTGATGCTACTTGTCTCCTACGCCATTGGCATATTGAAGCGGGTTTCCAGTCGTCAAAGACAGACGAGCAAGTCGCAGGCTAGCTGAACTGTGCTCGTATCCTTTCAACAAGCTCATCGCTTTCGGATGAGTCAGTGACGAATTCGATCTCGTCAGAGGAAGAAATGCCTATGCCAAGTTCCACAGCTCGTGCTATCTGTTCCTGCTCGAAGATGGGCCCGTTCGAAACTTCAGGCGTTGTGCCAAGCATCCGCAGAAGTGCCACCCCAACGGCGTCGATGGCGACCTTGTCAGTTCCTGCGACAAATACATTTGCCTCTCTCAGGGTGCCGCTCATCGGACCACCATCCACGAAAGCAAGTACGCCATCCATGATGACCAGGTCCCACTTGTAGGCTGCATTGATCTCTGCAATCATCTTCCTCTGGTGAGGCGAGCTATGGAGTTCTCTCATGTACCGGTATCCGTTTCTTGGAACGAGGGCTGTGGCGTTCTTCATCGAGAGTGTGAAGTGCCCCCCGTACTGGTGTGTTTTCAGACAGCAGGTCTCAATGACACACTCAGCATCATCGTACACCTTCGCAAAGAGAAATCCATTCTCCCAATGGCTGCCCTCGGGGTTCTTCATGACCCACTCCTCTTCAGGAGCTGTGGACAGGTTCACTATGCCGAACTTGAACTCCTCTGCTAACTCGTAGAGACCCTTGCGCTTGAATGCTTCTTCAGTATCTGCTGGACCGCATCGTTCTGCCACTGTGACAGACACTGCACCCATCTCTTGGATTCTGACGAGGATCTGTCTGAGTGTATCCATATGCGTTGATGCTGGCGGTGGGTCAGCCGTGTTGAAGTTTGGTTTCAGGACGACCTTCTTGCCCCTGACTGGGTTGATTCCTAGGAGTTCGAAGGACTTGTCTACTCCGTAGATTCTGTCTGAAGTTGAGATGACGGCAACCTTGGTCAAGATGACTCACCTTTGGACATCGAGTTCCATCTCTATGCCCGAATTGGTATATGATGCTTCTGAAATGGCGGCTGACTTCTCTTCTACAGGATGAGTTCCATCTTGTGCAGCCGATGGTGCAGTCGATAGTCCCTCTTCTGGCAGAGGTCTGCAAGTTCCTGATTGTCTGTGAAGGTCACTCTACAGTAGTCATGTTCCTGAAGCTTGAATTCCATAAGGCCCACCATGAAGTCGTCGAAGCACTCCAGCTTCGTGATCTCAAAGGGCATACACCCTGGAAAGGAGGGTGTGAATCTACAAGCACCCTGAATGTTGCCTTCCTTATCCTCTAGCACAATGAACACGTCCTCCTCACGTGACACGTATCTCCTGATCACTTCTGCAGGGATGGATGGGAAGATTTCCGCAACTGAATCGATCTCTTCTTCATCAATCTCATGACAAGTGTACATGTTCTTGGGCTCAACCGAGTCATATGGCACGAAGTAGTGCCAGGTTGTTCCTATCCTCTTGAATCCATACTTCTTGTAGAGACTCTGAGCAACTTCGTTGTAGTCCTCAGTGTAGAGGTGTGCTGCTCTTATTCCACCGTCTTTCTGGAACCATTGGACTGCATATTCTAGCAGCATGGACCCGTATCCTTTCCCCTGGTGCGCCTTAGCAACTCCAATCCGTCCAAGATGCGCTTTGTCCACACCGAAACGAGTCACAAAGAGCTGTCCGATTACCTCTCCATCCTGCACCAAGGCGAAGCATCCTGGTTCTTGTATGCGCGTCACGAACCAATCTTCTTTCACCGGGTCTCTCGGAAAGACTTCTAGGTCCAGTTTCTGGAATCCTTCCCAGTCGTCAGTTTTCATGGGTCTTATGTGCGGCATGGCAGTCCACATCCCGGTCCTGTAGTTCTCGCTTCTATAAGAAAGACTATGGTCAGCTCTGGTTGTCCTCGATGGTTGCTATCTCCAGCTGGTTGCATGGCCTATTGAGTACCTGAGATCTCGTCTGCCCAGGTTTCTCGGCGGCTGACGACCGGAATCTCGTCAAGAGACCTGAAGATTGTCTTCTCCTGTTCAGTTGCACGTTGGAGTTCTAGAAGGGCCCCTCTTGACTCGCCCAGCAGGAATAGCGCGTCGCAATGGTCGACCCATGGCGCGTGCCACTTCATGTAGTCGTGCCAGTCCATCTCAATGTTGAGGCGCTGGGCGCACATATCCGGCCAGTGCGTGAGATGAGGGATGTATGGGAAGTGTCCCTTCTTCCAGATTCTGAGCCCTGCTTCCATAGCTCTCTCAACATTGTCCTCAATCTCTCTGATTGTGGAACCAGTATACGGGCCGGCGACGTAGATCTTCAGACTCTTCACTGCACGTTTCTCCATGACATCTGCACGGGTCTCCCTTGGCATCGAGCTAGTAATAAGGGCGATTGCTCAACAGAACTCCGGTTCGCTTCTCTAGGAGGATTGCGAGTGAAGCCCATCTCAAAGGCCACATCGTTCATGGTTCTACTTCTAATATCGTTGCTTCTCTCGGGAACAATTGCTTTGCATGTTCCTGATGTAGCTCCGGCTGCAACACGGCCAAGCCCCACAGGGCTTAGTGCCCCGTCATATGACACTCATGGTCCAATCTGGATCCTGAATGATACAGCAGCCCATGCTATGGCAGCTGCCGAGTCATGGGCAGGAAACGGCGCTCCAGAGACCCCGTATGTCATAGAGGGCTACAACATCACCGCTGACACCACTTGCTTGGTGATTCAGCACGTCACTCTGTGCTTCGAGATTCGGGGTTGCTACATATCCAACGTTGTACCATGGAGTTCCTATGGTATCGGCATCATCGATGTTCCTCAGGTGTCGATAGTCGACACCGTAGTGGAGGGAACACACTTCGGGATGGAGCTCGAGCAAATAGACTCTCTCTCCATCACCAATTGCTCACTGACTGACATTCTTAATGAAGCCATCTATCTTAATCACTGCAATGGAGCAAACATCGATGATTGCGAGATCTACGACTGCTTCTACACTGGAATCGGACTACAAGAGTCGAACAACACCCTGATCACAGGCACTCACATCTCGTCTCTGAATTTCGGTTCGGGAGTCTACTCATACAACTCCTATTTCGTCACGATTCTCGGTAATGAGATAACCGAGTGCGAGTACAGCGGAATCTGGGCGCTCCAGTGCTCCAACATGACCATAGAGAACAACATCATTCATGACAACTGGTACTACACAGGACCGATGTGTGGGATCCATCTTGAGGGCTCAGATTATGCTGCAATAGTAGGGAACGAGATCTTCCATAATGCTCGGAACGGCATCTACTTCTACAACTCCGAATTCGCATACATCTTTGACAATCACATCTACGACAACTCTGATCATGGTGTGTACGCACTGTATTCCGCTAACGGAACCATCACTCAGAACGACATCTTCGGCAACGGGTGGTGGCCTGTCATGATCAATGCGCTCTGTGGGATCTACCTTGGGCCTGATTCTGAGGGATGGGTAATCTCCACCAATCAGATATGGAACAACACTCCGAGTGGAATCTCTGTAGAGCTTGCCGAGAATGTCGAGATACGCAACAATCAGATCTACAACAACACTGATCGAGGAATATACGCCTACTCATACGGCGTCAGCGAGGGCCTTCTGATTCAGGAGAATGAGGTCTACGGAAACGGATATGGAACACCAACAGGTGGGATTAGTCTCTACGGCTACGAGAACTGCACAATCACAGGGAATGTGGTCTACAACAACTCAGGCAGTGGAATCGTCAGTCATGGACCTCTCAATAATGTTACCTACAACGAAGTCTACGATACAATCGGGCACGGGATAAACATCGAGATGACAAACCTGAATCGTGTTGAGAACAACGTAGTTCACGACAACACCGAGGCCGGAGTATTCCTCTATGCCGGCTACACGGATGTGCTCGAAAACATCGTGTACGATAACGCTGTCGGAGTTCACTTGTATAGCTCTATGTGGTGTTCCATTTATGGGAACGACATCGGCTGGAATGGCATCAATGCATTGCAGGAGTTGGGTCAACCGAACAATGAGTGGTACAACGCAAACTCGACCTACGGTAACTGGTGGAGCGATCATGTGCCACCCACAGGAGAAGGCATCGAGAGATATCCAATCACCAACGGGACAGGCACCGTGGCCTATGATATGTATCCGGAATGCAGTCTGAATCTGACATCTGCGACTCCAGTTTCGTATGAGATACTTGAAACAGGCAATGTGCTCACTTGGAATGCGTACGCCAAGAACCCTGGTAGCTACGTGGTCTTCATTGATGGTGAGTTGGCATATTCTGCAAGCTGGGATGGCGGATTAGTCGAACTGAGTGTGGATGGTCTAGCTCACGGATTTCATGAAGTGATGCTCGCTGTGATGCACATCTCCGGTCACGGTTTGGGCTACGAGTCGAATGTCACTGTACAAGACCTCACGCCCCCATCGGCAATTCAAGGTCCCGCTCAAGTGTCAATCGTTCTTGGTGGAGAGGTCTCTGTTCAGTACACCTCGGAGGACCCGTCTGGTGTTGAGTGGTCCGTGGACGACGATATCAACTTCGCCATCGATTCAACTGGCCTCCTGACCAGCATTGTCGATCTCACCCCCGGAAGCTATACGTTTGAGATAACGGCAGCTGACCCATACGGTCATTCGGTTTCACTGAGTGTCACCGTTACTGTCACGCAGCCCGGTCTTCCCGCCACGCTTGTTCTTGTGGTTGGCGCCGGTGCCGCAGTTGTTGTGGTTGTTGTGCTCGTGATCGTTCTCAAGAAGAAGTGAACCTAGGCTGGAATGAGAGGGGCATTTGTGCTCCTCTCGCGATTCTTGTGCCGAGTCGAAGTGGGGCTCTTCTCCACTTCCTCTTGCAGCGTGGCGCAAACCGCCACAAGCAGAAATGCACAATAGTTAAGTTCTTTAAGGTAGATGCAGAACCTATACTGGCGATTGGAGTCAATCCTAGTGAGTGAGCAAGATATCGACAACGCAAGTGAATCTCGGAATAATGATAGAGAGGAAGCACCGGGCTTTTTCGATGGAATCAGAACACAGCTTGCCATGACGCATGGCGTGGAGTTGGCCCGGCGTTACTTCACGATAAACGCATTTGATGGCCTGCTGCCCATCCTGGGAATTCTTGTTGGCGGCTACATCTCAATGGCGCATCAGACACCGTCTCTGATCTACCAGACCTCTCTTCTAGCTATACTTGCGACGAGTTCAGCCATGCTTGTGTCTGGGATTACGTCCTCCTATCTTGCTGAAGGTGCGGAGAGGAAGAGAGACATCCAAGAGCTGGAGCAGTCGATGCTTGCCGACCTACACAACAGCATTCACTGGAAGGCATCTCGAACCACAACCATTGTGGTCTCGGTCATCAATGGTCTATCTCCTTTCCTCACTGCCCTCATCACCGCATCGCCGCTTGCTCTGGTCTTCTTTGGGTTCAGCGTCCAGCTCTCATTCTTGGTCGCTATACTCATGGGAATGGGCATCCTGTTTGCACTGGGGCTGTTCCTTGGGCACATTTCCAGAACCAACATGGTCATCTATGGAATCAAGACTGCAGCTTCAGGTGTGGCAATCGTAGTCCTTACGTACTTCTTCTCAGTTGTACTTGGGGCCTAGCTAGTCCACTTCTCGGCCGACCAACGAGTAGTCGGGCCAATCGGCTTTGACTCATTGGTGATACTTTTAAGGGGGTTTATTTCGAATCATGATTCATAGAGATTACCTTTGTTAATGATACTCCCCTGCTGCGCTTACATAATGTAACCACTGGGGCTGTGATTGACAGGGAAACCTAGACCAACGACCTTGGTGGAGTACCATGGTAGAAGCAGCAAACGAAGCGGTCTCCAAGTCTGAGACCTTCAAGCCACGAATCATAGCGTTCCTCTGTAATTGGTGCAGTTATGCCGGAGCCGACTTGGCGGGCACGAGCCGCATCCAGTATTCTCCTCATGTTCATGCGATCCGCGTGAACTGCTCGAGCCGCATCGACCCGGCCACGGTCCTAAAGACCATACTGATGGGAGCCGACGGTGTACTCATTGCGGGATGTCATCCTGGGGTCTGCCACTACAAGACTGGCAACCTCTACACGAGGCGCCGTTACATGATGCTCAGGACTCTGCTGGAAACGGCGGGGATTAATCCTGAGAGAGTTCGTCTCGAGTGGGTCTCAGCCTCGGAGGCAAACAAGTATGCCGCTGTGGTGGACGACTTCGTGAAGAAGATCAAGGAACTCGGTCCTAACCCCATAGGAGGGCTGTGAGATGGTCTCCTACGAGAAGACCATTTGCCCCTACTGCAGTTGTGGTTGTGGAATCTACCTCGTCATTGAGGACGGCAAGATCATTGGGCAAGAACCACAGAGCGACCACCCGGTCAATGAGGGGGGCAACTGCCCGAAAGGTCGGAACGCCTACCAGTTCCTCTATTCTGAAGATCGGTTGAAGACTCCACTGATCCGCAAGAATGGGACCCTCGTCGAATCCACTTGGGATGAGGCCCTTGACCTCATTGCGTCCAAGTTGAAGGAGGCTGGCAAGAACGAGTTCGGGCTCCTCGCATCTGGGAAGAACACCAACGAAGATGCCTACGTTCTTCAGAAGTTCACTCGTGTGGTCATGGGGACCAACAATGTGGAGTACTGCGGCCGCCTTTGCCACTCTTCCACTGCCGCTGGCTTGGGCCCCGTCGTCGGGTCCGGAGTGATGCCGATCTCGCAGCTCGACCTCGAGAGTGCCGATTGCGTCTTCCTTGCTGGAATCAACCTGAAGGAGACGTTTCCGCTTATGGCTCGAAGAGTAATGAGAGCGAAGGAGAATGGGGCCAAGGTGATTGTGGTGGATCCCAGAAGGACAGTCACGGCACGAGAACTGGGTGACATCCATCTCCAACTGAAGATTGGGACTGATGTGGCAGTCATCAATGCCCTGATGAAGATAATCTTGGATGAGGGACTGGAGAACAAGGAGTTCATAGAGTCAAGGACTACAGGTATTGACGAACTCCGCAAGTATCTCTCCTCTCTCTCTCTTGAGGAGCTCGCTGAGACCTGCGAGATTCCAATTGGGACTCTGCAGGAGGCGGCTCGGTGCTTCGCCAAGGCCAAGACCGGCTCCGTGCTCTACAATCAGGGTGTGAACCAGCATACTACCGGTTCTGACGCAATCAGAGCCCTTGCGTCACTGGCACTGATAGCTGGCCAGTACGGCCGACCTGGTACTGGGCTCAGTCCGACACGAGGCCAAATTAACGGAGAAGGCACAGGTGACATGGGGTGCCTGAACGTCTTCTACCCGGGCTTCCAGAAGGTAGGAACCGGCGCTCATGAGAAGTTTGAGAAACTCTGGGATGTGGAGAATCTCCCTGCAGAGCCCGGCCTTCCCTACACCAAGATGATTCAGCAGACCAAGTACATGTGGATAGTGGGCACCAATCCGATGATGGCTGCCCCTGATGTGGACAATGTCAGGGAGGCTCTCAAGGCAAAGGAATTCCTTGTTGTCCAGGACATCTATCTAACGGAAACTGCTGAGCTGGCGCACGTAGTACTCCCAGTTGCTACTTGGGTGGAGCGTGAAGGAATCCATGCATATGTCGACAGGCGCGTTCAGAAGATAGAGAAACTCATCGAGGCTCCAGGTTCTGCAAAGCCCGACTGGTGGGTCGTCGTAGAGGTGGCGGAGAGGATGGGCTACAAAGAGAAGTTCGACTTCTCCTCGCCCCGCGAGATATTCGAGGAAATCCGACAAGTAGTTCCGCCCTACAAGGGCATTACGTACGAACGCCTCAAGGAGGCCTTGGGCGGCATTCAGTGGCCATGTCCGACTGAAGACCATCCCGGTACGTCTACTTTCTTCACGGAGAAGTTCAACACACCCGATGGTCTCGGACACCTTCAGGTTGTGGAATACCGACCGCCTGCTGAATTAACGGACTCGGAGTATCCCTACTTCCTGACAACGGGCAGGACCATATTCCATTACCATACAGGGACAATGAGTCGCAGGACACCCAAGCTTGACTCTGAGGTCTCGTACGCTCAATGTCAGATCAATCCAAAGGATGCGTCATCCGAGAACATCAGAAACGGTCAGAAAGTCACACTTCGGACCAGAAGGGGGAGCGTCGAGGCTGAAGCTCTGATCTCCGAGCAAGTGCCGGAGGGTCTTGTCTTCCTCCCGTTCCACTTCAGTGAGTCTTGTGCAAACAAGATTACCAACCCCGTGTTGGATCCCACCTGCGGGATGCCAGAATACAAAGTCTGCGCTGTGAAGCTGGAGGTGTCGAAATGAGCGATAACATGTACATTGTCAGGTCTCTGGACAAGAGCATACTGGAAGCAGTGCCATCTGGCGGAGTAGTCACTACGATTCTCAAATGTGCACTTGAGAAAGGAATCATTGATGGAGTGGTGGCAGTCAGGGCCAAGAATGGTGATAGGTTCTCAGGTATCCCTGTTCTGCTATCCATGCCAGAGGAGCTTGCTGCTTCAGCAGGGTCACTGCACTTCTCGATCCCAAATATCGCTCGCTTCGTGAAGGAGTATCTTGATGGCGGTACATCGATGAAGCTCGCGGTCGTGGGAAAGCCCTGTGACATCAGAGCCATCATAGAGCTCCAGAAGCGCCAGCAGATCGAGCGAGAAAACCTCTTCCTGATAGGCCTCAACTGCACCGGAACCATCTCACCTTCAGAGGCTCGACGAGTCCTCAGAGAGGAGTTCGGAGTTGATCCTGCAGACGTCATTCGTGAAGACATCGATAGTGGCAAGCTTACGATCTTCTTGAAAGATGGTACGAGAAAATCGATTGACTTGAAGAAGCTCGAAGAAGACTCTAAGGGCCGGAGGGACAACTGCAGAAGATGCACCACTAAGATACCAGTCTTCGCAGATCTAGCCTGTGGGAAGTGGGGAACTGAAGACGAGGATGAAGGTGCTACGTTCATCGAGGTGGGATCGGATAAGGGGCGACTACTGCTCAACAACGGTGTTGAGAATGGCTGCATTGAAGCAAAGAAGCCAACCAAGAATGCAGTACAACTGAGATCAAAGCATGAAGAGGAAGAAGTCAGACTCTCTGAGGAATGGAGGGAGAGAGACTTCGGGCCAATAATGGAGATGTCTCTGGAGGAGAGATTCGAGTACTGGAAGCATGAGTTTGACAAATGCATTAAGTGCTACGGCTGCAGAGACGCTTGTCCTATCTGCTACTGCGAGACGTGCCTGCTGGAGGCTGACAGGGAGTTCTTGGAGGCCGGAGTGATTCCGCCAAATGCACTGTTTCCTCTGACTCGGTTGGCGCACGTTGCTGATTCCTGCGTTGGATGTGGGCAATGCCAAGACGCATGTCCAATGGACCTGCCTCTATCAAAGCTCTTCACTCTCTTGAACTCACAGCTGAGTGAGGTCTTCGAGTATGTTCCAGGCATGGACATTGAACAGGGACCTCCATTGTTTAATGCGATGACCAAGGAGCTGCAGATTGACGACACATTTCTGGATATTCAGGCGATAATGAAGAAGGAGAAGGGCTCGAGCAAGAGTCGTTAGCGACGCCCCTGCGTTCAAATGAGTGGGGGCATGCTCCCACTCTCCATTTCCTCTTGTCCTCAAAGATTCTCACTTATATTCTCGTTCTTGGCATTAACTGATTAAGGAGTGTTTCAGAGGACTTGGAAGAACTTCCGGACGGCTTGATTGACAGGATTCCTGCCCTGAGAGAAGCGACGCACCTATCAGTGCAAAGAATCGGGGGCCTCACAAACAAGAACTACTTGGTGAAAACTGAAGGCAATGAGTACGTTCTTCGGCTTGGCGGGCCGAATGCATCCTACCTCGGCATCAATCGGGAGAATGAACTGGAGGCTCTGAATGTGGCCTCACGCGCAGGAATCGGGCCGGAAGTCATTGAGTATCTCCTGCCCGAAGGACACCTTCTAACCAGGGTGATTGCAGGGAAACATTGGACTCCTGAGGAGTACAGAACCCAAGGCAAGATTGCTGAAGTCGTACACCTTCTGAAGCGCCTCCATTCTCTTCCTGCAATCTCGGCTGATGCATGTCCCTTCAAGCGAGTGCGGCGATATGTAGACGATTGTGTGCGGTTGGACGTACCCTTGCCCACACGTATGGACCGGCTACTTGAGACCGTATGTTCGATTGAGCTAGACCAGCAAGAGGATGAGAGCTACAGGCCTGTCTTCACCCACAACGATCTTGTATGTGTGAACATGGTCCAGTCTGACTCCTCCCGGGAGATCACTCTCCTCGACTTCGAGTTTGCAGGAATGGGCGACCCATATCATGATCTCGCGAGCCTTGTCTACTGCCATGACAATATTGGGCCCATTCCATCTGAGCTGGAGGAGTTGCTGATAGAGTCTTACTTCGGGAATAGTACTGCCAAGCATCGTCTAAGACTGGCAGGGATGAAGTTCATGCTCATATTCTTCTTCTCCATGTGGGGCTTCTTGCAGTATGGCTTGACAAAGCAGGGGCTTGTTGAGGCAGTCGACTGGTTTGACTATCTTGATTATGCCCGCTACCTGATTGACAATGATGTTGAAGACCGTGCCCGAGAGTACGATGGAATGAAATCTCGCATTGAATAAACGCGGAGCTGCGGATCATCGGCTTCAAAGGTGACCAGAAAGAGAAGGGGACAAGAGACGATACATGCCCCTTGTCCTGGGTGTTCTGGATGCCTTGATCTACCGTCCTGGACGTCTCATCATGTAGAAACCAATCCCTGCCACGGCTATAATCCCGACTCCAGCTGCTATTGCAATGGTAAGAGGTCCGAGCTCAGAAAGCCCACCCCGTCTTATTGATGCAAGAGCCGACTGGGCATCGTTCCCGGAATTGTCAGATGCCTGAACTCGGTAGTAGATCATATTGGCACTGAATTCCGAAGATGCTAGATTGGCGACGAAGTGACTTCCGTTGTATGTCATTGTGTGTGTCACGGCAAGCAGCGGGTCCGTGGAGCCATCGATGGTCTTCAGCATCACACTGCTGATGTTGAGGTCGTAGTCGGTCACCCTCGCGCTGAAGATGACGGTGCTTCCGTCTTCACTGAACGTGGCAGTCACATTCTGTATTGTGGGTGCCACGGTGTCGTCAAGCACGAAGGTGAAGTTCCAGTAGTCATGGAACATAGTAGCTGGCTTGTAGAGAGCTGCAATCATGTGGTCGTCTGGTGACACACCGAGTGTTCCAGTGTCCACCATGAGGGTGAATGTTCCATCGACCTCCGGGGTTGCAGGTAGCTCAACCATCTCATTGGGCATGTTGTTAATCGCCGCCCGCAAGAGCGCGACGTCGGACATTAGCGTCCCGTTCTCATCGCTTACGGACAGAGAGACGTTGAACTGCCCTCCTATCTCCACGGTAGAGGGGAGACTGGAAGCAACCGATATCTGGCACTGGCTAATGACAACAGATCCGTCTGGTGGTATGGTATACATGCGGCCGTGAGCAGCCTCACCCGGCTCCAAGGATGACCGAGCTCTGGTGGCCTCTAGCAGGCCGAAGTCCTCAACGTACAGGTTGCCAGTCAGGGTTCGTGATCCGTTCACTGATTGGATTCTACCTATGACGGGGAATATGTCCCTAGATGAAATGATCACCTGGGCGCTGTAGGTGTCCCCGAAGTATATCCCCTGCGGGTGCGTGTCTATTGTCACATTGTTGATGTAGTCATAGCCAAGAATAGGTAGTCCTGTCGTTTCATTGACAAAGGTCAGTCTGACTCTCCAGATTTCAACTGGCGGGTCTATGAAGGGTATGCTCTCCACGAAGTCACGGGCCTTCCTGAGCCAGTCGGGAAGTGTGACTCCGAGCTTCTCTAGGATCTTTGAACCTTTAACCACGATGTCCTTGATTGTCGTGAACGATATGATTGCTTTCAGAGCTGTCTTGAGAGCCTTCTTCGTAATCTTCTCAAGGAGTTCCTTGCCGATGCCATCAAGCATCTTACCCTGAATGAACCCGATTAGCTTGCTCATGAACTGCTTCGTCATGTCGCCACCGACCATCACCGCGTCCATCACGTTCTCGACGATGTCGAGCACTATGCTGACGTCAAGGTCGAACTTCTCCTGAGCTGTGCTGGGTGTGTTTGTCTTCACATCCAGTGTATTGTACTCCGCATTGATCTGACCCTGCGAGCCATAGTAATCGTGTGGGTCGAAGGTCCCATCAACTGTGTAGTCTATGACATGGTATGTGCGAATCCTACCGTCGATGCCCAAGTACTTCCCAAACGCATCATCAACTGCGTCTCTTATGGTGGCGTTGCCCTGAATATACGTCCAGTTCATCAGGTCATATGACTCCAGGAACTCGTAGTAGAACCATCGGTCCTCATCTTCTGTTCCGTTCCAGTCCGTCGTGAGTTCACACTGGCATATCACATAGAAGTGGGACTCATCAACATCCTCGGGGTCTACAACGCCCAGTTTGATGAAGGGCGTGAGGAAATCGAGGTTTGTGCTACCCTCTGCGGCTACTCCAACGAGACCCATGACCCCCCACGTGTGACCGAAGAGGTCCACTTCGACCGATGACTCGTTCATCACTACTTGCGGATACTCCCAGATATCAGGTATGCCATTGTTCTCCTCGTCTGCCATGACATTCGTGTATCCATGAATCTCGATGGCGTCGAAGCTATGCCACGTACCAAGTCCGGGCGCATCAGATAGACCCACAAGCAGGATGTACTCGATTGAGGTGTTTGAATACTCAACGAGGAAATCACCTTCCGGTGTGACGAGATAGGCCAGCCAATTCCACTCCTGGCGAATCTCAGGGCTAGACTCATAGACCTTTGAAAGGTCAGGCTCGGTATACGGGTCCATCCAGCTGTATACCATCAGTGTCGTGTGAGCGCCACCTGTATCGACACACCCTCTCAACCACATGTAGTCGCTCATGATGGAGCCGTTTACCTTCAGTAAGGCATACTCGAAGGTTGTACTCGCAACCATATTCATCATCAGGCCGTCAGGTTCTCCAACTATGTTGGCAACGTTTTCGACGCCTGCACTGGTGGCCGTGTCCGGCCAGTCCTCTATGAAGCATGTTAGTTCTTCATCAACATAGAGATCTAGGCCCGCAGCTGTCGTGCCCTGATCTACACGGTCTGGCAATGCTTGGGCCACTGGTACCGAACTCCTGATTGCCACGGTACTTCCAAAGCTAGCAACAAGTAGGGCAATGAGGAGTGAACACAGGATTTTCTCTTTTATTGCCGATTTGGCGCGCAAGTTCCTATACCTCCCTCTGCGAGGCCGAGTCAACAGATAGAACTGACGTATACCAAGTCACCAGTACCTAACGTTGATTCAGACCACGCGAACTTGGCATTGGTCTTGCACGTGGGCTAATTAAGAAATCTGGTTAGGTCGTGCGTGTTCTTCTCGCTGTCAGTGGTTGCAGTTTTGGCCTCTTATGGCTCCTTACACAAGTTCTTAAGGCATTGTAATTGAGGAAATCCTGCAGGCATACCAAGCAAGAGGTCCTTTCTAGATCGCGTGAGTGGAACCATATCCCGATTCGCAGAGTCCACGAAGAATCGCTAGTTTTGAGCACCTGCAAACTCAAAGTGAGAGAAAACACAATGAGCTACGAAGAAAGAGAGCCAATTGAGGCTACTGTGGCTGAGTTGAAGCCACGAATGAAGAACTTGATCATCACCTTCAAGGTGGTCGAGAAGGGCGAGGAACGCGAGGTTACCTCTAGAAATGACAACACGTCGCATCGAGTACTTGATGCCATTGTCGGAGACACGACAGGTTGTGTCGCGGTTCCCCTCTGGGATGAGGCTATTGACAGCGTTGAAGAAGGTGGTACCTACACCTTGCGTAATGGATACACCGGTCTCTTCCGCGGAAATCTCCGTCTTAATGTTGGCAAGTATGGTGAGCTCAGCCAGGCTGAGGAAGCCATCGAGGAAGTCAACATGGAGAACGACATGAGCGCAGAGGAGCACGAGGACACACGCAGACGCGGTGGTTTCGGCGGCCGAAGAGGTGGCGGCGGAAGCTATGGCGGCAGCAGAGGCGGCGGTGGCGGTGGCGGTGGCTACCGTGACGGCGGCGGTGGCGGTGGCGGTGGCTACGGCGGCCGTGACCGTGATCGTGGTCGCAGTGGCGGCTACGGTGGTCGTGATAGACGCAGAAGATACTAATTCGTTCCAGCACACATACACGAGTGGCCAGCAGGCTACTCGTGCCTCTTGTTTTTCTTAATCGCTTAACGTTCGTGAATGGACAATCTCATATAGTCCACAGATACTTCCTCATCTCCCCAAAGCAGCAGTGAGGCAATGAGAGATGGCTAGTGTTCCTGAGGTATACTACGGTTCGTTGATTTCTGGAGTGACTTCTAGATTCGCCAACATGAGCGAAAAGCTGGACAAGATACTCGAAATGCTGGACTTCAGCACGATTGAGAAAAGGGACAAGGTGGCCGTCAAGATGCACCTGGGCTTCAATGACGGATATCAGACTGTCCCTGTCTTCTTCGTGCGCAGGATTGTGGAGGCTATCAAGGAACAGGGGGCCTTCCCCTTTGTTACTGACAACCCAACAGCTGTCTATCAAGCGGCTGAGAGGGGTTACACTGCTGAGACCTGTGGATGTCCTATTATCCCTGTTGCTGGCGTGAAAGACAAGTACGTGAAGAAGAAGAAGGTCGAAGTGGAGGGCATCACAAGCCTGAACGCTGCCGGTGTTCTGCTAGATGCTGACGTTCTCATCAATCTGACACACTCAAAGGGACATGGATCCTGTGGTTACGGGGGTGCCTTCAAGAACATCGCTCTGGGCGGCTACAGCGGTCCCACACGCTGGCAGACAATTCATGGCATTGTGCATCGCGATAAGTACTTCGACGAGTCCAAGATGACCAAGGAGCACCTGGAGACGATCAAGGCGGCTTGTCCCAGGAACGCGCCTCAATGGAATGAAACTACTGAGAAAGCATCTCTCATGTTCTATGACTGCGACCAGTGCCACGGCGGCAAGAAGCTCTGCGAGGATGCAGATGGAGGACTAACTGGCTGGACAGTGAAGCAGGAGAACTTCGATGCGTTTCAGGAGATCATGGCCGCGGCAGCCAAGATCATTCTCGACAGCTTTGAGAGCTCCAAGGTTTTCCACATCAACTTCATGCTTGACATCACACCCTTTTGCGACTGCATGGGTATGGCTATGCCGTCAGTCATAGATGATGTGGGAATCGCGGCCAGTCGGGACATAGTAGCAGTAGACACGGCAAGTCTTGACCTCATCAGGAAGGTTGGATTGAACAGAGACGTCTTGGCTAGAATTCCCGAGAAGTACATGCGAGTCAATCCGAATCTCTCAGCTAGGCTGCATCCATTCCAGCTGATTCATGGCCCCATGAAGGACCCATACCGCGTGGCCCAGTATGGTGAGAAAATGGGTCTTGGATCAAGCAAGTACAAGCTTGTCGAGATTCTCTCAGCCGACCAAACAGCAAACATGGAACCGCCCAAACACCAGTACGAGGGAGGTCCCACGTTCTTCTAGTCAATGGCCGTGCTAGAACCTCACATATGAAACGAAGTTGTCTGGAGGAAAGATTGAGTCCAACCTCCGAGCAGTACCCTGACTGCAGACGATACTACCAAGTGACCTCAAGAGTGTGGGAGGCGTTTGCCCTCCAATGAGTTCAGATAGATGAAACGCTGTGAGCTTGATGTCTGGTTCTTTGTCGCTCCTCTGGGCCTCAAGCCTTCCGTCCGTCGGTACTAGTCTGTAGGTTCCATTATTCCACGGGCAGTGGTCATCACTCAGCTCCATGGTCACGCCTTCACTAGCGCTTTCAGGAATGGCAATGCTCTGACAGTAATCCTCGAAATCCACGACCCTCATCATCATTGAGCCAATCGCCTGTGTCTGTGATGTATGTATGTCTGCAAGGTAATGTCTGACGGGAGCGTCTGGATCTGTCCACCATGTCACTTTGCTGGCATTGACCGAGTAGTTCCTCACTAGCTCCACGATGGACGGGAACACATCATCGGACTTGTATCTAGTACAGCCTGCTGTGATGCTGTAGCCCGGTTCACCTTGGGCGTAGTTGTCTCCTCTGGCGAACCGGAACCATATGGTGGCGACTGGGCCTGAGGAGTCTTCAAGTATGTGGAGATGGCCACTCTTGATGAAGTAGTCGAAGGTTGAAGGATTTGTGTAGAAGCGGGATCCGAACCTTGCCATGCTTGTTTCAATGTCATGAAGCGCCGGGAAGTCCTCGCTTGTTGCCTCTCTTGCCACCACGTCTGTTCTCTTCGGGCCTACGCGAATCTGGTCTCGTTTCAGAGTATGCTTCATTCGTGTTTCTGCCAGGGCATATCCGAACTTCTCGTAGAAGGGTCGGTAGAACGGATCAAGTATCGAGAGACTCGCACCTTCCTCTCTCATCCTCGGCAGCGACTCCTCGAAGAGCCTCCTGACTAGCCCTCTCCTTCTGTAGGCAGGGTCTGTTGCGACCGCCCAAACACCCGCAAATCGGAGTGGCCGGCCTCTGATTGTCTGGTCCTCCGCCTTTGTGGCGAAGAAGGCAAGGTTTGCCACCACTCTCCCGTCATCTGTGGCAACATAGGCCCAATCATTAGTCTTTGGCGAGTTCCATCGGTTAATCCAATCCTGGCTCCTGACGTCGTCAAGGTTGGATGCTGCATCAAATGCCTTCCACATCAGTCTGACTGCGGAGTTTCTGTCTTCTTCTCTGGCTTCACGAACCTCAATCATACTTCTGCTGGCTAGCCGTCTACTTATAGTGCTTTTCGGCCATCGCCATGGCCAATTGTGTATGAACGACAAGCAGACATATAGTCAAGGAATGCTTTTCTCTATACTCCATAACAATCCTCGAGGAGTGACAATGAAGCCAAGCCACCGAGCCTTGCTCAAGGTACTAGTGCTCGTACCTTCTGCAACCATTGGTTCCTTACTGGCAATCGGGCCAGGAGGTTTGGTTTCGTATTCACCTGCAACAAGAGTCAGCGTCAACTGCCTGCTTGCATACTGGATATCTATTCCACTGGTCGTCGGAGTTCTCAGTTTCAGAAGCGCTAGACTTCGTTCTCATCTTGTTGCCTCTGCTGTCTTTGCCTTTCCCGTGGTCATCCATATCGGAAAGGCGGTCACAAATCTTCTCCTTCTTCCAGCCCCTGAAGTGGAGCATACTTCGTTGAACACAGCTGCAGACCTCGCGGAGATGATGCTCTTGGCAGGCATGCTCTTGGCATTGTCGCTGTGCTATTCACGAAGGCCGCTCGTGGAGCATGCAAGCAGGGCGATGCTATTCGCACTCCTCTTCCTAATGGTGCCGCTTGCCCTGCGTGGCATAATATGGTTCGCAGTTCTTCCTGTTCTTTCCACGGCCACGTTGACGGCTTTCATCTGGATTCAGCTACTCATCGCCGAGATGCTTTTCCTAGTGGTCCTGTTTCTTCTCCCACGAATGAGAACGCAGGAGTTGCCTCTGGACAGAGGATACTTCGCTAGTGGTGTTCTGATGCTCATGATCTCAGTCCTGATGCTCAGTCTTTACCACACATTTGGCTTATTCGGCTGGGAGTTCTCAGAAACAGTGATGATGGCATCATTTGTGGTTCTATCTCTGGGTACTGGGACCCCCTATCTACGTAGGATGGGACATGGAAGACAGCAAGCATACGGCCTAATCCTCGGTCTCGTCTTCGTCTTCTATCTGCCCCTCCTTATCACCATTGGAATAGAGTCTTCTGGGCTGAGCTTTATCCCACCAGCGGCCAATCTTCTCGCATACTCCATCATACACATTGGAGCCGGCTCTCTTTCTGCGATGATGGCGATTCTGCTGTTCCTCTACTCGAAATATAGGCCCTCTTGGACTTACTACCCCTTGGTGCTGATCTTCGGCCTATGGGCATCCCTCTCTGTCGTTCTTCTGATCAGCTTCGTTTCTCCATCGTTCCTGATTCTGGGAGAGCCGACTGCCCTCTACATTGTGGGGGCCATCCTCACCTTGGTTCTGCTGCATGTGGCTGCCAGATATGAGAAATCTCCACCAAAACGCGAGGTTTCGACGACGAGGATGCTTGCGGCCTTCAGTGTGTGTGTCTTGCTGTCGATAATCGGGGAGTCCGTGAATCAGCTTTTCCTTCTCACGAATCCCTCATACATCGACAGCCTACTTGGTGAGGCAGCTCTTCTAGTACTGAGTCTGGCTGTCATGCTCGCCTTCACCTATGTCATTCTCCTACTGGCGAAGCGGCCTAAGGGCGAAACGTCTGCTTCACTGTACATGGCTCTCTTGTTGGCTATCTGGATTCTCCCGAGCGTGTTGAAGAGCTACTACGCAGTCTGGACTCTTGGTTGGTGGGTGTCTGAGATTCTCCTTCTTATGGGAATAATAGCGGGACCACCAATCTTGGCTTGGCTGTACGTCAAGGCGTTGAATGAATCCAATGAGCTGTACGAGCGCTCAAGCCTCTTTGCTGACCTATTGATGCATGACGTCACCAACTACAATCAGATGCTCATGACATCTCTCGAGCTTCTCGGTTCAACAGACCTACCTGCTGGCAGGCGGGCTCGAGTTGCAGCTGATGGGCGCCAGATCATCTCCTTCGCTGAGCGGCTGATTCAGAACGTTCGTCTACTCACTGAAACCGATCGCGTGCGCACGGCTGACCTTGAGCCAGTTAACTTGGTAGCCGCGTTCGTGGCGGCCCTGGACTACTTCACGAAGAAGGTCGGTTCTGAGAACGTTGTTGTCGAATTCGATCCAGAACGTGCAGACTGTCCGGTTTTGGCAGACCAACATCTCGTCCACGCGTTTCTGAACATCCTGTATATCGCGCTGGAGAAAGGGATTGAGAAGGTTTCCATCAAGGCAGAGATAAGATTGGTAGATCAGGTGGAGGATGACTATTGGGCGGTGACGATACGGACTTCAGGAGTCCCCATCGAGGCCATCCCAGACCGTCTGGATCGCGGTGTACGGGGCCGGAGCAGTCTGGGTGTCATCGCCGCTCGCAGGATCTTGGAGCATTTCCGGGGGACACTGATTGTATCCGACACCACTGACCAAGGCAAGACTACATACATAGTACAGATACCTGTGCACGCCAATTGAGTTCTTTCACTCAGTCAGTATGACCAATCTCCCATATCTGCTGACATTGAGGAAGAGCTCCTTGTCGTACATTGAAGTGTACGCTCTCTCAATCCGGACTCTCTCTCCCTTTCTCACTTGCCGAATGAAGTCATCCCAAAGCGTTAGTGTTGCGGTGCCCGTACCGTCCTGCAGTCCGGCTTCTGCCACCATGTGGTTCTTGCCGTCCCGCTTCGAATAGACCTTCTTGATGTTCCCAACAGAGGTGACCAATCCTTCTACTGCAAGCCCCTTGAGTCCATCGACCAACTCGGCAAGGGGAGTCAAGGGATGCTCATAGGTTTCATCAACGAGAAGCTCGTAGTATATTAGATCGAAATCCTGCTCCCATCGCAGAATGCCTCTCTTCGCAAACCCCAGCTTGTCTTGGTAGAATCTCCTTGTTCTGACATTCCACTCGGGAGTGTCAAGAGTCCATATCTTGGCTTCTGGATACCTGTCCATCACTAGGCGGAATGCTCTTGATGCGATGCCTCTTCTGTGGTATTCTGGGTCAACGAACACTCCCCAGATGTCGTACTGCCCCGCGTCGTTTGCCCGAAATACCCTCATTCCTCCGACAAGCTCTCCGTTGAAGAGTATCTTGATGTAGTCAAGGTAGTCGCTCTCGACATCTCGTCTGTGTGCGGTCTTCGAGTCATACCCCTGGGGGCCTCCCTTCGCACTCGCTCCGACTTCGATGTCTGACTCAAATGCACGTTTAGATATCTCCGCCAGTAATGGGGCATCCTCGGGTTGCGCGTCTACAATGGTGACAGTCCCTCTCGCACTTGGCATGCTGAACACACATCACTGCATATCACTCTGGATTGATAAGTTCGTTTCTCCGTGGAAACACGTGTTTTCGAGGAGTAAGACTAATACCAACGATAGTCAATCTGACTTCGGTGCACCCGAATGAAATGGAACGACTGGTCTTGGATAGGTGATTGGACGGGAAGACGCGCCCTCCTGACACCCAAGAAGGAAGCCATTGTCGACAACCTGAGTGGCGCTAGATACACCTTCCTATCAATGGACGAGCGAGCCAATGGCATGGCGCGTGCTCTGCTCGACTTGGGTGTGTCGAAAGGTGATCGTGTGGGAGTGTATGCCAAGAACCGGTTCGACTTCCTTGACCTCCTCTTCGCATGCGGCAAGATAGGTAGCATCCTTGTACCGTTCAACACTCGACTCACTCCAAGAGAAGTAGACTATCTGATAGACAAGACGGATCCAAAGGTCTTCTTCTACGATCCCAGCACGTCGAGCGAGTTCGAGGCTTTCCGCGATTCGGTTGGAAAGAGGGACACATTCGTCATGGGTGAGAAGGGGGTAGATGGCGACAAGGATATGGCATCACTAAGAAGGCTGAAGTCTGTGGCGGCTGTAGAGCGGCCCTCCCTCACATTTGACGATCCCTATCTGATAGTCTTCACAGGTGGCACAACAGGCCTGCCAAAAGGAGCAGTCCTGTCTCATGGACTGGTCTTCTGGAACTCGGTGAACACCATAGTTTCATGGGAGCTTCGCCCCGATGATATTCAGCCTCTGCTGTTCCCGTTGTTTCATACGGGTGGCATCAATGTACTCCTCGTCCCCTTCTACCATCTGGGCGCGATGTCTATCATCATGGGTGACTTCAGTGTTGAAGAAACCCTGCGAGTCATTCGTGATGAGCGCTGCACCATTGTGATTGGAGTTCCCACCATGTTCAACATGATGGCGCAGTCACCAGAGTTCAGTAAGGCAGACTTCAGCAGTGTGCGCGTGTTCATTAGTGGTGGGGCGCCGTGCCCGGTGGCCATCATGGAGAGGTACTGGGCTCGCGACAAGATTCTGAAGATGGGATACGGTCTCACAGAGGTCGGACCGAACAACTTCTACTTGCCTGAGAGTGAGGTGAAGCGCAAGCCCACAGCTGTCGGATTTCCGGTATTTCACTGCGATATGAAGATTGCAGATGACGACCTCAATGAAGTTGCACCGGGAGAGGTTGGTGAGCTCATGCTGCGTGGGCCGCACATCTTCTCAGGATACTGGGATGAACCTGGGGAAACGGCCAATGCCATTGAGGAAGACGGCTGGGTTCACACGGGCGACTTAGCGATGAAGGATGAAGAGGGCTTCCATTACATAGTGGGCAGGAAGAAGGATATGTTCATCTCGGGGGGAGAGAACGTCTACCCCACCGAGATTGAGGAGCTGCTCTTCAAGCACCCTGCTGTCCTAGAGGCAGCGGTGGTCGGCGTTCCGCACGAGAAGTGGGGTGAAGTTGGCAAGGCCTTCATTGTGACAAAACCTAACATGGAACTCACAGAGGGGGAGATACTCTCTTATCTGGAAGGGAAACTGGCGAGATACAAGATCCCCAAGCACTACGAATTCCGTGACGAGCTTCCGAAGAGTGCTGCTGGAAAGATACTGAAGAGAGAACTTGAGAAGGAGGACAAGCAATGAGCAAGACGAAGATTGGAGTAGAATCCATCGGAGTGTACATTCCCAAGGAGCGACACACAGCCGCCTACATCTCGGAGCACTCGGGAACACCAGAGGAGATTCTCATCACAAAGATGGGGCTCAAGAGCAAGGCAGTCCCGGGCCCAGACGACCATACGGTTGCCATGGGCGTGCGAGCCGCGAAGATTGCTATTGAGCGCGCCGGCATTGACCCTGCAAAGGACATCGACGTTGTGATCTGGGCGGGAGAAGTCTATGCTGAGCGTCCGATGCAGACCTACGGAATCAAGTTCCAGCAAGAGGTTGGCGCCACGAACGCTTGGGCCTTCGATGTGAACCAGCGGTGCGGCACCATTGTAGTTGCCATGATTCTGGCGAAAGCACTGATGGAAGCCCACGGGTACAAGCGAGTACTGATTGGCAGCGGCTATCGAAACAGCGATCTGATCAACTACAAGAACATCCGGACCCGCTTCATGCACGATCTTGCAGCAAGCGGTGTCGCGATGATTCTCCGCGCTGACTATCCGCGAAATGTGGTTCTCGAGGGTAGCGTAATCTCAGACGGACGCTTCTCGGAGGATGTATACGTTCCCGCTGGTGGCACTGTCATGCCGATCTCCTGCGAAGCAATCGAGAAGGAGCTCATCTATCTCGATGTCACTGACCCTGAGGGTCTCAAGGAGCGATTAGACAAGCTGTCGATGCAGAACTTCCTCAAGGTCGTTGATGAGGCTCTGGAGCGCAGTGGCTACTCAAGGAAGGACATAGACTATCTAGGACTCATTCGCATGAAGAGGAGCGCCTTTGAGTTCGTGGCAAACGAGCTCGGTGTGGATCCCTACAAGCAATCAACCTACTTCGAGGAGTGGGGTCATATGGGCCAGAATGATGCAATCGTATCCATAGAAGAAGGTCTCAAGGACGGCAAGATCAAGGAAGGTGACCTTGTGGTCCTGACTGCAGCAGGCATCGGGTGGTCATGGAATGCGATGGCTATCAAGTGGGGCCCCCAGGAGTGATTGAGAATGAAACTGACGAAATACGAAGATCTTCAGCTCGGGCAATCTGCAGAGGTTGTCCACACTGTGACTGAGAAAGATATCCAGACGTTCGGAGACCTCAGTGGAGACTACAATCCGCTACACTTCGATGAGGACTGGGCGAAGACAACGATGTTTGAGGGTCGTATCGCACACGGCATATTGACAGCCTCCTACATCAGTGCGGCCATCGGCATGCACCTTCCAGGTGCAGGCACGATATACATGAGCCAGAGCATGAAGTTCCTGGGGCCTGTACGAATAGGCGATACAATCACAGCACGCGTAGAGGTATCCAACCTGAATGACGAGAAGAGGCGAGTCACTCTCGCAACCTCATGTGTCAACCAGGATGGCAAGACCGTGCTTGTGGGTGAGGCTCTCGTCACGCTGATGAAGTCGTAGGCCTACGTCACGCCGTCCGGCAGATGAATCGCGAACTCGCAGTAGTCATCGCCCTTTGTGAGGGCTCTGTTGACTTCCACTCTGACAGGCTGCTGCAGAATGCCTTCAAGAAGTCGTTTGGGCCAACCGGCGGCGCAGTAGCAGAATGTCCACGGCATCTCGTCCCAGACGTCCTTCAAGAGTGGACAGAAGCATGTCGCTCGCATCTTCTCTTCTCGTGTTTCAGCTTTCTCGAACGCCTCTCTTCTGGCTGGTCCCTTTCTGTCATAGATGACATTGCCCTCGCGTCGAAGTTTCGGATAGAATGCGTGTCCATTCCTCATTGCTTCAATGACATGGTCGATGCTGTTAGTTTCTAGGTACAGCTTTCGCATGTCTTCTATCAGCTCTTTGGGAAACTGGTGTCCGCAGGGAGAGAGGATTTCGTACTTCTGGTCGTCCGTAGCCACTTCGTCAAGCTTCTTGAGGGCCTCCGCAATAACAGCAGATCGTTGTGGCTGATTCGTTTCCATCTCCAGGTCTGACATCTTGGCAATGACCTGTTCGGAATCCACCTCTCCAAGAACCCTCTGTAGGTTCGTGGCGAACTTCTCTTCAAAGCTCACAAGCATGGCTTGGATTTCGACAATTGTGTTCTCGGGGTTCTCAAGGTCCAAGCAGATGTAAGCCTCCCGACCGTTCTCCTGCACCGGGTGTCCGTGCCGATATATCTCTGGGATGAGTTTCTGATATGTTTCGCTGATCGATGCATAGGGCCCCTTGTGAACGGCCGTGGCCGCCATGCCGCCCTCCAGTGTAGTCACCTCGTATTCGTCAGATTCGATCTTGTGTGCCAATGGGATGCAGACATCCATAGTGCGGCCTTCTTCATCTGTCAGAGGCCAATGATGTACAACTACAGGATGCCCACTCTTGGCATCTCCCGCCTCTGCTTCAAGTCTGCCGAAGATCTCAGGTAGGTCTCCAATTCGACCGTGGAACTGGTGCATGAGCACTAGTGTGTCGTCTATCTTCTTGTATGACACTGTCACCTTGTGAACCTCTTGCACGAGAAACCAGCCACCATTCGTAATTAAGGTGCGATTTCAGAGCAATTTTCCTCACAATGGGAGGAGTGGTTGCTATCCCACTCCTCACTATGACGAGGGACAGCCGAAACGAGGCTCGGAATCAGATCCCTCTCTGATTAGCTGGGTCAGTCTGCCAATTCTACACCCGGCGCGATTACTCTCTCGACGTCCTCCCGCACTTCTTCTTCCGACAGGTCTGCATTCAGTCCATCAGGGCTTCCGGCCTCGCTGCCTTCGGCCTGTGGACCCACTCGCTGAATCTGAGGTCTCTCCTGGTCAAGCGCGTATCTGATTATCACAACGCCTGCCATCGAAACACCCGAGCAAATCAGAAGTGTTGCAGGGAATCCTATTGCTGGAATTAGCCATCCGAGTAGTGCAATCTGAGGCGCGGAGAAGATGAGGAGTATTGTCGGCTGCAACGAGTACAGGGAGTTACGGTTCCTGTCAGGGATCGCATCCAGCAGTACTCTCTGGGTGAGGATTTCGGCGAATCCATTGAAGAACAGCGTTATAGTGAACAGAGTGAAGAGGATAATGGCTGGCAGAATGTGTTGCATCGGAAGTTCGATGAGCACTATGCTCGTGAAGGGCCACATCACTCTGACCATCTGTGCCACATCCTCTCCGACTGGAGGGAAGAAGAACATGAGTGCCGCCACTACAATGAAGAAGACAACACTGCATGCCTGAAGTATCCTGAATCTCGGTATCCACTTCTTCGCATCAAAGCGCTGCGACCATACACCTGACCTCTCGTTTGCGAAGACTCCTGGCGCAAACAGGATTGTGCGATAGGAGGCTACCGCAACGTCTGTGATCAGATACGAGTAGTAGAGCGGAAAGAGGATGAGGTTGCCCCATACGCTCATCGAGCTGGCAGTCAGCATTGATCCCAGGACAAGCCACTTCACGAAGGGAGTTCTCCACATGTAGGAGAGACCCTCCTTGAGCAGACCTGTGTACTGGCTAAGGGTGGGCTTCTCTTCACGCATGGCTTCCACCTCAGGGAAGTCTCTGATGTAGCGCATCACAAGCATAGCGAAGAAGACTGCCCCTATTGCCTCTAAGCGGAAGACAAACGGACGCTGGAAGGCAGCTGCTAGAAGGCTTCCCGGGATTAGTGCCGCCGTTGACGCAATCTGACTAATCATCCCCATACGGCCCCAGAAGACGCCATACTGCTTGCGTTCTGTGTCCGCCGGCATGGCTACTCTGTAGTTGTTGTCAAACCAAGCGCTCCAAGCTCCACTAATCTGGGATTGGGCCACACCCTGAATGACGTAGATGAGAACGAGGTACCAGAAGGGCGTGAAGCGATCGACGAAGGATATCATGAAGAACACGACACCGTAGAGCATGTTGCCCACTGCGATGACGTACCGCTGGCCCAACCAATCCCCAAGTGCTCCCGAAGGGTAGTCCAATGCGGTCTGAACAACCATCTCAATGGCAACTAGGACACCTAGCATTCCCAATCCCTCGATGAAACTACCACCACCCAGAGCCTCCGCTACAAAGATGGTGTAGAACGTCGAGCTGAGAGTGAAGATGATGTTGGCAGTAGGTAGAAGGATCATGAGCACACGGCCAAGATGCATGGCTTTCTCGTCGGCGTCAGTGAATCCCATGAATGAGGAAGTTCTGCTCATCTCAATCTGACTCCAGATACTAGTAGACCCCGGTTGCTCAGTATATAACCCGAAGCCACTTGTTGGGGTCACAAGTGAGGGTCGCGAGATGTGACCTAGATTCGTGAAGAGATGGTCATCTACTGCTTCTGCTCGCGTTTCTTCTTCCATGCTCTCTCGATTCGCTTTTCTCGGTTGTAATGCGCCATCTCGCCGCGCGAGTGTGACGTGGTCCCAGAGGTCAGGGTAAACGCATAGAACACGACAAGGAATGCGCCAAATGTGAATCCCAGAATGTCACCTGCAAGAACGAAACCGATGAAACCAGTAGAGAGTGACAAAATGAGTGTCCACAGCCCTGAGAAGAAGAAGAACCACTTCCTCTTTGGCGGCGACGCAAGGAGGAATGTCTCGTAATCGATCTTGATAGTCGGCTCCTTATACTCGTCAAAGCACATCCCGTCAACCCGGATTCCCGTGAGCCTGCTTGCGATAAGCCTGCCATAGGGGTAGAGAAGTGCTACAATGAGGAATAGGCCCAGGAATCTCAGGACGACGGCAAAGACCTCAGACAGTGACCAAGACAGAAGTGCGAGCCAGTCTACTGGAATAGACAGTCCATACAGAAACAGGCAGGCTGCAACGGCGGCCCCTACAGTCTGAGTCCCTAGCCATGGGCCTATCCTATATACACCGCTCCTATCAATTGAGAAGAGAATGTTGCGAATCTCTGTGGCAAGCTTGACCTCTTCGATGTTTGGCTCCTGTTCACGTTTGATGGACCGCACAAGTTTCCAGAACTCCTTCCGTGTATCAGCAGGAATCTCATCTGCGGTCGCATCTACCTCTTGCCGAATTCGCATTAGTTCCTCAAGTCTTGATACCAATTCTCTCCCTCAGTGATCTTCGAAGGCTGGACAATGGTGCAGCAACATACGTCTTGTGTCTTTGGGCCAAGACGGGTCTGCGCAAGGTCGTCCTCTATGGGCAAGACACAATAGCACGTTCAAGTACCGTCATGGTAGAGAGGAAGTCTATGAAGAATCAAACGCCGTTTGCCCTCTGTATCATTGGTGGACTTCTACTGATCTTCTCCAGCTACAACTATGGTATTGGCACAGTAGTCATGCTCTACGTCTTCTTCCATGCCATTCCTCAGCTCGCATCTCTGTATCCAGTCATTGACGTTATTCTCCTCGTCCTATTCGTCATCGCGTGGTCTGGTGGCCTTGCAGTCATCATCGGTGGCTATCTTCTGACAACATCCCATGTGCGTGCTGGGAAACTGGTCATCGCGATTGCTACAGGGTTCGGTCTGTTCAGCCTGATTTTCGTCATAGTCGGTACGTATCTGATGGGCGGTGTTGCAGCTCTGCTCGTTCTTACTTGGCTGGTCTCTCACTCTGCTTGGGCCATTGGCCTCATTCTAACCATCATTGCGAGGTCGAGTGCGAAATAGCCTTGCTTCTTTCCGAGAGGGCACAATCCACTGAAGGCGTGAGGGCCTCTGGACCCAACGCCCGATTCAAGTCACTAGAACCTCTTCTTCTTCGGAGGATAGGCCCTGAACTTCTCGCGCGTCTTCGCAGAAAACCAGTGAGTGCTATCGTCAATCCCTTGAAGAGACCGGAGGACATCAAAGGTCACCCAGCGAGACACTTCAGGGTTGGGCTCGTAGTCCCAGAGACCGTATGGCCCCTGCTGTTGAAGCAGCCACTCTATGAGTTCCTCGACTCGCTTGTCAGATCTGTTGGCCCCCACCTTCGAGCAGATGCTCAACACAAGGGCTGGGTCGAATCTGGCATGATACGTGAGCGCTCCTCTGAAGGGTTCGAAGCCCAAGTATCGGGCAACATTGAATCCCAGGTTGCCCCTGTCACGAGTTTCTCTGGAGAGCAAGTGATCAAGGGCCCGGCGAGCTTCATTCTCCTTTGCCCTCTTCCTGTGGTGGGCGAAGCAGAGCAGCGCTTGGGTTGTGTTCGTTCTGCAACCCCACTCGGAACGGGGCAGCCTTCGGTACCCTGCGATTCGCACGAATACCTCATCAACCTTCCCGGCTGGCCAGGTTCCGTCTTCAAGCCTAGTTTCCACGAGCCACTCATAACCTCTCTCGGAACGGGGGTCTTCGGCAAAGCCGCACATGGCTAGGGCAAGGAGTGGCACAGAGGTCTGGACTGGAGTCATTGTGTAGGGGCCTTTCGTGAACTCGAAGTCCGATACTCGCTCGGGCAGTGGCCATGAACCATCCTTTCGCTGCTTTGAGAAGAGATACTCCGCTCCTCTCTTGACTGCTGGATTGCTTGCTGTGAATCCCAGATACCCGAGACGCATGAGGGCTGCCGAAGTCCCCCTGACTGCGCCTCCGATTGTGAATCCCGCCTGGTCAAGCTGTTTCCATTTGCCTCCCTCGCCCTGCAATGCAAGAAGGGATTTCACAATGGGGTCTTCTTCACGTAGAGCACTCAACTCCATCGCCTCTTCCTCCGCGGCCTTGCCCAGAAGCTCGGCAAGAACGAGGTAACGGAGGTTGGCTGACCTATCTGCGAGAAGGAGCGGTCCCCAGGTCATATCATCCCCTCCAGTGCGTCTCTGATGAACGGAGCAGTCGGCGTGGTCATCCTCGCAATCGCTGAAGGCTCCGCCTGTGCTATTACTCTGCCGCCTTCAGGCCCTCCCTTCGGGCCAAGCTCAATCAGCCAGTCGCATGCTGCAAGAAGTTGGGGATGGTGCTCAATGACGATGACGCTGTGTCCTTCTGCAACAAGCCGACGCAGCACGTGAATCAGTCGTGCTACATCTTCGAGGCTCTGCCCCACTGTGGGCTCGTCAAGAATGAAGAGCGAGGTCTCTGTGCTCTTCTTCGCAAGTTCCTTGGCGATCTTGAGCCTCTGAATCTCCCCTCCTGAGAGCGCCCAAGAGGGCTGTCTGAGGACAAGATAGCCAAGACCCACATCTAGTGCAGATTGCAGGATGTTCCGAAGCCGCTCATCGTCTTTGAACAGGTCGTGAATCTGTCTGAGGGTCAGACTGTTGAGTTCCGGCAATGCATATCCTTTCACTCTCACGCCCCAGGCCTCATGAGACCTCCCACTAGCGTCACAGGCCTCGCATGGCGTATAGACGCTTGGGAGGAAACCGAGCTCGGTGCGTACTTGCCCTGAACCCCCGCACACGCTACACTGCTTGCTGAGAGCTTTCTTGGTCAGACCAAGGGCCGCTGCATCCGCACTACTGGCGTAGATTGCCTCAAGTCCACTGAGTATTCCCAACCACTGGCCTGGAGACCCAACTCCCTTCCTGCCCTGGTCGAGGGCAATCACCCTCTCAGGTGCATTCTCAATCGAGTCGTGTGCTTCAGGTTCGGTTTCCTCGTAGGCCACACTTGTTGTGAACTCCTTGGGTGATAGAGCTCTTGCTAGTGTGTCTACGATGAGTGTGCTCTTCCCTGATCCAGAGACCCCGCAGAACCCAACAAGAACCCCCAAAGGAATCCTTATCGTAATGTTCTGGAGATTGTTTCCTCTGGCTCCATTGATTGTCATCCATAAGTCCGGTTTTCGTATAGCAGTCGAGTAGTCTATGGTACGCTCCCCTCGAAGCCACCTCCCGGTGACCGTGGCCGCCTTGGCAACGCTCTCAGGGCTTCCCATTGCCACAACCCTTCCGCCTCCCGCACCTGCTCCCGGCCCCATGTCTATAAGCTCGTCGGCCGCGCGGATCACCACAGGGTCGTGCTCAACCACTATGGGTGTGTTGCCTTCGTCTCTGAGTGCTTCAAGAGCCCTTACCAGACCACCGACCTCGGATGGGTGCATGCCTCTAGAAGGCTCGTCTAGGAGTACGGTCAGAGCGGTCAAGCCGCTGCCGAGGATTCCTGCAAGAATCACTCTCTGAGCTTCTCCTGCAGAGAGTGATAGAGACGGTTGGTTCAGGTGGATGTATCCGAGACCGACCTGCTCGAGAAACTCCAGCTTCGTGAGGGCCCTCCTCAGATTCTCGGCTGCGAAGAAGACGTCATCTTCAGGGGCCCTTACCTCTCTTAGAATCTGGAGAAGCGCCGACACTGTCTTGTTCTTCAAACGGTGGACATCATGTCCTGCAATCCTATAACTGAGGTACTTCGGTTTGAGGCCGGTCCCTCCACATACTTCGCATGCTACGCGGTCCGTGAAGGTCTGGCCAACGTCCCAGTCGCCTACCAGTCGGAAGAAGCCCGACCAGCGACTCCTTGCTGTGACTTCTGCTCTCTTCCCTCGATGAGTACCAAGGTACGTGTACTCAAGCTTCTCATCATCCCCAAAGAGAAAGGCTCTCTTCCCCTCCTCACTGATCTCACGCCAGGGAGTCGTCTGAGGGTCGAACCCAAACTTGTGCCCCAAAGCAATCAGTCTTCCTGAGGCCGCACTCGTTGGCTCACAGAAGTACTTCGCCGGGAAGTATCCTGGAGAGTACATCGCGCCCTTGCAGATTGGCTTCTCGGGGGCAATGATGAGCTTCTCGACGACTGGCTGGTTCTTGGAACCAACTCCGCTGCACTCGTTGCAGGCGGCATAGTACGTTGAAGGGGAGAAGGCTCGTGGTGTATCGAGGGTGTCAGTGCTTCCGCACTTCTCACAAATCCATTTGTCCTTCCGTTTCATCTCGGCGCCGCACTCTAGACACGCCCTCTTGGCCAGAGCAGCAAACAGGACGTCTATCTGATTAGAGACCTCCGATACCGTTCCTACAGTCGCTCGCCTTTCGTAGACTGCCCACCATCCAGCTCCTCTTCTTCTTCGGGTTGAGACCGCCAGAGAGACCCCCAGCCCGGTTATGGTGTCAACGGGTGCTTCTGGCCCCTCTGACATGCCCTGTCGTTCATAGATCGACAGCGACTCCAGAAAGCGTCTGTCCGCCTCTGCTTGGAGAACGTCGCGAATCAATGATGACTTCCCTGATCCCGACGGGCCAGTGACCACTGTCATCTTTCCTTTCTTGATGTCTACGCTCACCGACTTCAGATTGTTCGCGGTGGCATTCTTGATACGGATCACATCAGCGAGGGCGTTAGACCTCTTGGGCCTGCCTCTTGGTCTGAGCTTCTCCTCCTCTGCCAGAGCCTGAGCGGTTAGAGACTCCTCAACATCAGCAAGACCAGAGGCTGGGCCACAGTATAGGACCTCTCCGCCGTTTGGCCCTCCCTGTGGCCCGAGGTCCACGACCCAATCCGCAGACCGAATCACGTCTGTATTGTGTTCCACAACCACTACTGTCGCTCCTTGCTCAACCAACTTGTGGAGGACCTTCAGGAGGCCGCTCAAGTCAGCGGCGTGGAGACCGGAACTTGGCTCATCGAGTACTATCACTCTTGACGACAGCGACTTCTTGCCGAGGAACTTGGCCAGCTTGATCCTCTGAGATTCTCCTCCCGAGAGACTTGGGGATTTCTGGCCCAGTTTCAGGTAGCCAAGTCCAATCGTGCTCAGTGCATCCAAGATGTTCGTGGATGCCTTCCTCTTGCCTTCGGGAAGCCGTTTGTCGTCCCGTAGTAGATCCCGGACCTCACCTATGGAGAGGTCATAGAAGTCCGCAATACTCAGCTCGTGGTCTCCGAACTTGACCCGCGACTCGAGGACCTCGTCCTTGAACCTACGACCATTGCAGTCGGAGCACGTTATCCAGATGGATGGAAGGTACCGCATCTTCACCTCAACTGAGCCCATGCCCTTGCAGCCAGTGCATGCCCCTTCAGGTCGGTTAAATGAGAAGTGTGACGCCGATAGGCCAGTCTCAGACGAATAGAGGTCTCGAACCATGTCGGAGAGCTTTGTGTAGGTTCCTGGGTTCGACCTGGGATTTTTCCCCACGGGTTTCTGGTCCACCATGATTGGCTTGACCTTTCTGCCTTCTAGTGCCTTGCATCCTATCGGCTTGCTCTTCTGCAGAGAGGGAACCAGGACATGCTCAACCAGGGTGCTCTTGCCTGACCCGCTCGTTCCCGTAATCACAGTCAGACGTTTCAGGGGGATTCGCACATCAATCCCCTTCAGATTGTGTCGGGAGGCTGACCTGATGGTGATGAACTCATCCGGGTAATCGCGTTGCTCGAATCTGGGAACACGCTCTCTCAGGCTGAAGTATCGTCCAGTCGTTGTGTCGCTTCGCCATAGCTCAGCAGGGGTCCCTTGAAACGTAACCTCTCCGCCTGCGTGTCCCGCTCCCGGCCCGAGGTCAACTGCGGTGTCTGCATAGGAAGCAGCCAGTCTATCGTGCTCTACGAAGACCACTGGTCCAAGCAGTCTCCTAAATGACGGCATCAGGTTCGCCACATCATGTGGATGCTGGCCAATTGTCGGTTCGTCCAAGACGTGCACAATGTCTTCGAGCCGACTGGTCAGAGAGACGGCAAGTCGGACTCGCTGCGATTCACCGCGCGAAAGACTGGGAGAGGATCTATCGAGCTGGAGGTAGCCTAAACCCACTGTGCTGAGAGCATGAAGCCTCTTGGCGATCTCTGATACAAGACGCGCCGCAGTTGGGGGCAAATGAGACGCATCGAGGAGGTCTCTTGCTTCTTCGACCGTCAGGGCGAGGAGTTCCTTGAGTGTCTTGCCCTCCCACCTGACAGATGCAGCCAGAGGATGAACCCCAGTGTCTGAGCATCGCTCGCAGCCCTTGCCCCTGCAGTAGGGACAGTCCATCCTGAAGTGTTTTGGTTCGACTTCTCGAGCCCACTTCCCGCAATGCACACAGAGGTTGCTGAGGGCATACTCCCTCGTTTCGCTTCCTGACTTGAGCGACACCGCGTTCGCCCCCAGCACAGATGAGATTTCTATTGCCTCTCTGAAATCCGCAATCCTGGACCTGGGGCCGAGCGCGCCTATTCTCACTCTGATATCATGGGCCTTCTTCGGGTCGAGAGGAGAGCTGTCATATGGCTTTCCATCTACGATGAGGGCCGAGCGGCCAAACTGATTCTCGAGAAGGTCCAGCAGCGTCCGATGACTTCCCTTCACAGCTGTTACGAGTGGCGCAAATACCTCAAGGTCCCTGTCTTCTGCGTCCTGCCTCAGGAGCGACACAACCTCATCCTCCCGAAGCACACTTAGCTTGTTACCGCACCCAAGACAGAGCCTTGTGCCGAATCTTGAGTAGAGAAGCCTGAGGAATGGATGTAGTCCGGAAGCTGTTGCCAAGCTTGACATAGGATTGAGGTTGAGGACATTCTGCTCGATTGCGATTGTAGGTCCTATGCCACTCACCGATTTCACATCTGCTGGGGGCATACGGACTGTCGAGCTACCTGACCTGAAGACGTCCAAGAACCTCCGTCTTGCCTCGTGGTACATGGTATCAAAGACAAGCGATGTTTTGCCTGAACCTGATATCCCAGTGACTACTGTCAGTCCGTCACCTATGTCGACGTCCACAGACTTCAGATTGTGCTCCTTTGCTCCTCTGACCTTGATTTCCATTGACTCACGTCTGCGGTAGCATGAAGAAGCACAGCCATATTTGCGTTTCTCGGAGACCACGAGTTGCGAGCCATGATAGGTGACTGATTCTTAAGGATGACATGACCGTAGTCAATCTGGAGCTGGCGAATTGGGCCAAGATCAGAGCAGAGTGCAGAAGCTCCCGTACGTGGTAGTCCTAGTTCGACTCTGCATTGCACCTGCCTTCTTCTACACACTCCTTTCAGACTACTTCGAGGCTTCTGTTATTCTGTACACGGTTGCCTTTGGCTCAGACTTAGTGGATGGCATGCTCGCACGAAGGCTGGGCACCACTGCTTCATCAAAGATAGAGGCGTATCTGGACCCTCTGGCTGACTTCGTGCTTGTGATGTTCTCCTTCGCAGCTTTTGTGCTGACGCATATCTACCCCATCTGGATCTTGGCTCTCTTCCTTCTCATGTTCACCTTGTTCCTTGCGACGTCCACTTCAGAAGAACCGACCTATGACCCCGTGGGGAAATACTATGGCATTTTCCTCATTGGCGCGGTCGGAGTAACCCTTCTCTTCCCATTGGAGATTGTGTACGGCGGAGTCCTCCTCATCGTTCTTGTCTATACGGTGATACTCCTCGGGTTCCGCACTTGGTATGTCTATGGATCATGGAAGAAGGACTGAAGATTCATTAGTCATGGTGAAACCAGATGAGCCCATGAGGAGGAGACGTCTCTGCAGCATTGTGCTCGTCGTGATTGTCGCATCTCTCGTTGTCACTAGCGTCGCGGTTGTTGCTTACAACGGCCGTGCGACTATACGAGATGTGCAGACTCTGAACCCCGCAGGAGCCACAGGCACTGTCTTTGTCGTGTTCAGACCAGGAGTCACAAGCTGGAACGAGGACATCGTGAATGCCTTCGTCCGAGGCCTAGTGGACTCAGACTGGCGTGTCAACATCACCACAACTTCGTCCCAGACTCCCACCAATGTAACGGGTTATGACTTGATTGTGCTCGGAAGTCCCACCAACGGAGGACAACCCCATGTGGCCATGCTAGGCTACCTGGAGCGCGTCGACTTCCAGGGCAAGCCTGTTGCTCTGATTCTGACCTCGGGAGGAAACGGAATCCCCTCAATCTATGTCTTTGGTAATGCCACTGTCGCAGCGAACGGTGTAGTTCACGGCACGTACCGATACCAGCTGTGGGCCACTGGCGCCTTGGATGCAGCATACACCGCGGGAACTGAGATCACGCTCTGAGACCGACAGCGATTGGTGCGCTCTTGCTGCTTCTCATGAGATGACTCTACTGAGTGTTATCATCACGGGCCCAGTTGGGCTCTGGGCCGTTCCCAAGGACCCATTTTAGAAACCCTTTCTGGTTGCGAATTAGTGCCGGTACGAAATCAGGGCTGTATCCTCTCTCTGGAGTGAACTCACGACGCCAAGACTCGACAAGATCTGTAATCGGGAATCTGCCGCTCAGGAACAGCCTCCTCCCATCACTTTGCCGCACGCCAAGCTGTGTTTCCAGCCACGCCTCCCACTCCTTTCGATTCTCTGGATATGCTGCCATTACGACCATGCACTCCTATGTTCTATGCTGACATCAAGCTAATAGACGCCCGGAAGAAGACGTCTTGTCTTTCTCTTGTAGTCCAAGTACTCCTCTCCGAACTCCTGTTCCATGAGTTCCTCCTCTCTCTGCATTCGCTGGCGGAATATCACGAAGTAGACAGCGACGTCTAGAACCATCACGAAGAGGCTACGGAACACCATGCCGAAGGCGATACTGCCAATCAATCCTCCTGTGTACATGGGGTGGCGCACGCGCGTGTAGAGGCCAGATGTGACCAAGCCGTGATTCTGTTGGAGCACAAGCCTACCGCTCCCATGCCTCCCTAGCTGAATCCTACTGGCTATTGAAATCAGTCCTCCAGCCGCATAGACGAGTAGTCCCGTCCAGGCTAGTATTGAGGCCGTCTGCGGAGCAAGATACAGCTGTGTGAAGTAGGCGTTCTCGTAGAACATCAGGGTGAATATGAACGGGTGCAGAAGCCAGAAGATGAGAAGGTACCGAGTGTACTTGTCGACCCCCTTGTCTTCCTCTGTTACTGGCCTGACGGCAGTGTCGATTATGCCAACTCCGTAGTAGACCACCAGAAACGAAACGTACAGGATGGTGCTGTAAATAGAAGGTACGAGCAGAAGCAGAAAGATGTTGAAATAGACCCCATAGAATGCGATAACGTAGATTGCCTTTCTGACTGCGGAGCTTGCCATAGGCGAAGTGCCATAGAAGTTGTCATATCCCTTTTGGTCGAGCGGGACCGAGGCGGAGAGACTACGTAGAAGTATTATATGCGCCTGCTCTGACGCAGTCAGTACAATTGATGCGGTTCTACACGCGCGCCATACTCTTCTTGACGGAATTCAGTGCATGCTGTGAATCGCTCGGGAGATAAGAGAATGAAAAGGACTTACATCCTACCATTGCTTGTGCTCCTCATTGCTGGGACTTTCTTCGTTCCAGTGACCACAAGCGATGTCAACGAGGGGCAATCAGAATCGGTTCAGGTTGACTCCCTACTCGCAGGACAAGTTCCTCGGGACATCCGTGTGGCCATATATGATGAGCCGAATGGTACCCTGCCTGCCTACGGACACGGCGGAATGCCTAGCACAAACATCACTGCTATTGCGCTGATGCTTGAGGCTGCTGGTTATGAAGTGGTGACGCTCACCTTTCAGGACATTCTGAACCACGACCTGAAGGTGGCTGACTATGATGTCTTCGTCATGTTTGACAACAGCCCTCGTGAGAACATCACGTCGCTCGTGAAGCAGTACTGGCTGGGGGGAGGCGGCATACTAAGCATAGATGGGGCAATCAACTACATCAACTACTTCGGAATCATGGTTCCTGACACTGAAGGGACCAACGACTACGGCGAGGATTGGAACTATGTCTGGGCAACGTACCAGACTATCGCGAACCGCCACCCTGTGACTAAGGACTATGAGGTCGGGGCCACCATCACAAACACCTTCGATTGGGCTGCCTACAACACAAGCTTGCTGCTGACATGTTCCACTGCGTCTGAGTACACGACCTTGACACTTGCACAGGACGGCACGTATTGGGCGAACGGCGTGGCCCGAGATCCTGAGTATCAGGGTGGACGAGTGGTCCAGATATTCGGCGATGACAATCCCGACCGCAATCCTGATGCAGATTTGCTGACTAAAGCGGTTGACTGGCTGGCGATGCGACCCAAGGGCCGAGTCCTGTTTGACCTGACACACACCCCGTATTACGCGGTTGATGCAGGTGACCCGACCGGCTACTCGGGTGAAGGACGCTACTTTGCGCTGCGGGATTACTGGGTGAGAAACAGATTCACCTGCGACAAGGCGTATCCTGATGATGGACCATTGACACTGGCTTTCCTCAGGCAATACGACATGCTGTACATCAATGCTCCTGATGAAGCGTACACATCTACCGAAATCAATGCAATTCACCAGTGGGTTTCTGAGGGCGGTGGTCTGCTGCTGGCTGGCGAGTGGCAGTCATTTGCAGATCAGAATCAGAACGTCCGGCAGATTCTTGCAGGCTATGACATGAACATAACCACGACTGACTTCAGTCTAGAACAGGTCACCACAAACGTGACTCTTCATCCAGCAACTGAGGGTGTGGCATCTGCAGAATTCAGTGGAGGATCCTTAGTCGAGTCTTGGGGCGATGCCTTCACTCTGATTTGGCTAGATGCACCCGACGAAGAGTTGCTAGTGGCACAAGAAGTCGGACAAGGGCGAGTGATTCTCGCGGGAGACATCAACTTCATCGGCAACTACATTGACTATGAGGACAATGTTGATCTAGCCGAGAGTATCGCCAACTGGCTCTGTTCAGGAGGCTCCGATATCCTCCTCTACACCGACGGTCCTGGTTCACTTGGAATCGACTACACCTTCTACAGGTCACCAGCGGCTCTGGCTCTCAACGAGCTTGGCCTTGATTACTTCATGACCAATAATCTGGCCGTGTTCAACGAGTGTCTGTCAATGCAGTCATGGAGCCTGGTGGTCATCGATGCAAACTACTACACACCTACTGGCTCACATACTCTAATCAGAAGTCACTTGGAGGGAGGCGGCAAGCTGATTTGGAGGGACTGGTACTTCAGGTCGAGCTCCTACAACACGATGTGGAACTACCTTGGATGGAACAGCACCGACAGCTATGTCACCAGTGGTCCTATGGACATATATCTGTGGGATGAGGGGCACTCAGTGTTCAATGTGCCTGTTGAATACGGTGCAGCTACAATCGAGTCCAGTCATGACCTATTCACGACGGACTTCGTAAATGTAGACCTTCTGGACAATGCCACAGCCTTGGCAGGAGCAACGTCCACCTACAACAGCAGTCAGGCCGGCATAGTCCTGAGCGTCGGTGGGAACGCACTGTGCAATCTGTTTGCCATCTCTGAGTATCTCGATGACACCGACAACTCAACCTATGCTGACAACTACGAGTTGTTCATCAACGAGATTGCCTTCATGATAAGGCCGACCATCGATCAGCCTGCTGACATCGAGTTCGTGGAAGGCGAAACTGGGTTCGAGATAGCCTGGAATCCAGAGAGCCCGCTCCCGGTCAGGTACGTTATCTACCAGGATGCCTCCGAGGTAGTCAACATAGCCTGGTCCGGAGAGCTGGTAGTCTATGACCTCGACGGTTTGACCCGTGGAACATATGTCTTCCAGATCGTGGTGTACGACAACAACGGCTACTCTGCGATGGATGAGGTGACGGTCCATGTGCTTCCACCCCCCAGCCAGTTCCCGCTGTTGCTGGTTGTTGCTGGAGCCGCAGCTGCTGTCATCCTCATTGTTGGGCTCTTGTTCTACAAGCAGCGAAGGCCCAAGTCCTAGAAATAGACGAGAAGCCCGTTCTTGCGGGCTTCTTCCCTCTCTTTTTCATGTTGCTCATATCCGTGATGTCATGTTCGTTTCACACGACATTTGCTCAAGCGGTGCATCGATTTTATCAGGAAGTCGACCTGTTTCAAAGGCGCAATATAGAAACGAGTGTGCTGAAAGATGATAGAACTGCCAGAGGCCGTTGTGTTTGCCGAGCAGATGAACAAGGCCCTCAAAGGGAAAACGATCCGGACTGCCGTGAGAAACGAGAGCCCCCACAAATTCGCCTTTGTAGGGAAGCACTCTGACAAGGAGTTCAGCAGAATCGTGTCTGGCCGGAAGATAGGCAAGAGCTGGTCTAACGGGAATATCATCCTGACTGAGATCTTACCGGATTATGTACTGAGCTTGGGATGTGGAGGAGAGAGGATTCTCTACCACAAGGATTCGACTAGTCTGCCAAAGAAACACCAGCTACTCCTCAGGTTCGAGGATGATGACTACCTATCTGTCACCATATCTGGGTGGGGTGAGACAAGACTTCTGGAGCGGAAGAACCTCGGAGAGCACCCCCACATCTCGAAGGACAAGCTGACACCTCTCTCAAAGGACTTCACACTGGAGGCCTTCAGGGATCTGATCACGGGTTTGCCCGAAGGACAGAAGTTCAGTGCCAAGAAGTTCTTTGTCAGCGAGCCGGGACTGAATGGAGTCGGCAACGGAGTCATCCAAGACATCTTCTACCACTCAGGTATCCATCCCAAGCAGGAGATGTCAGAACTCTCTGAAACTCAGATTAAGAAGCTCTACGAGGTGTCTTGTCGCGAGCTACAGAAGATGATTGATCTCGGCGGACGTGACTGTGAAGTGGATCTGTATGGTGCATCTGGAGGTTACCGGAGAGCACTACACAGCAAGACCGCAGGAACACCCTGTGATGTCTGCAACACAAAGATAGTGAAGGAGAGCTATCTGGGCGGTGCGATATACTACTGCCCCAGCTGTCAGAAGCTCTAGCAGTATCCAGCAGGAGAAGTGACTATGATGCGCGATTTCTATGATGTAGTGTCATCACGGCGTAGCGTAAGGGTCTTTGAGGAGAAACCGGTTGACCTTGCGTCCATAAGGAAGGTTCTGGAGGTCGCGACGCTGGCACCTTCGGCTCACAACTCGCAGCCTGCCAGGTTCTTCGTAATACCGAAGGGTGATGTGAGGACGCAGATGGTGAACAGGATGTCAGAGGAGTATCTTCGAGACCTGCTTGACGACGGTGGGGCTCAGGAACCGGCAGAGGAAACGGTCTCTCGTTCTCGGAAGCTACTGATGTCGGCTCCAGTTCTGATTCTTGCCGCGTTGACAATGAAGGACATGTGGAAGTACAGTGATGATGAACGCAATCTCCACGAACACACAATGGCAGTTCAAAGTACTGCGGCGGCGATTCAGAATGCTCTACTGGCTGCCTGTGCAGAGGGCCTAGCATCGTGCTGGCTCTGTGCGCCCCTGTTCACTAAGAGGGCCATTGTTGAGACTCTAGAGCTTGGGGATGATGTTGAACCACAGGCCTTCATTCTGTTGGGCCACACATCAGTCCCTCCTGAGATGCCACAAAGGAAACCGCTCGAAGAGATTGTGCAGATGTTATAAGAGAGCCATGCTGCTGAGTACAGGGTGATTGCAGAGGTGAAGGTTGTTGCACTCTGTGGAGGCATTGGCGGCGCAAAGCTTGCCCTAGGACTACACAGGGTTCTTGGCGACCATGAACTCACTGTCGTGTGCAACACGGGGGATGACATAGACCTCTTTGGCCTGCACATATCACCTGATGTAGACATAGTGATGTATACCCTTGCTGGACTGGTAGACACTGAGAAGGGCTGGGGCATCGCAGATGACACGTTCAGGTTCCTAGAGGCACTGGGCAGATTCTACAGGCAGGACAGGTGGTTCAGTCTTGGAGATCAGGACCTAGCCACGCATGTCCTGAGAACGAGCCGTCTGAGGGAGGGCAAGAAGCTCTCTGAGGTGACCTCAGAGCTCTGTGAGTACGTTGGGCTTAACGATGTTCAGCTCATACCCATGACTGATGACTCAGTCCGCACCCATGTGAGATTGGGAACCGGTTCTCTGGTACATTTCGAGGAGTTCTTTGTGCGGATGAGATGTGAAGCTGAAATCAAGGAAGTCATGTACGTTGGAGCAGATACCGCCAGTCCTGCCGACGGCGTATTGGACGCGATTTCCTCTGCCGACCTCGTAGTCGTATGCCCCAGTAATCCCATCGCCTCAATTGGTCCAATATTGAGTGTGAAGCAAATTGCCAGTGCCCTTGAGGACGTGAAGTGCCCTGTTGTGGCGGTTTCACCCCTAGTTGGGGGAGAGGCCATCAAGGGTCCTACGGTCAAGTTCATGAAATCCCTGGGCCTTGAGGCTACTGCATTTGGAGTAGCACACCACTACAGGCGGTTCCTGTCGCACTATGTCCTGGACGCTCAGGACAGGGCCCTCGAAGCTCAGATTGAAGGTCTAGGTCTGAAGACAGTTGTTACTAATACGATAATGAAGACTTTGGAGGACAAGATGGATCTTGCGAGGATTGTCCTCTCAATCCATGGTAGGTAAGCAGAGCCATGCTAGAGACCCATGCTATTATTCCAGTGGCCTCACTGAAGGTTGCCAAGTCGCGTTTGGAGTCCACTCTCTTGCGGTCCCAGATATCCCAGCTTGTGCTTAGCATGCTACATGACGTTTCGACTGTGCTTCTTAGTCATGACGCTGTCGAGACCGCAACTGTGGTTTCGCCTGATCCACAGGTCCTGGGATTCGCTTCCTCGATAGGCCTTGAAACCATTCTTGAAAAGAGTCCTGCTGGGCTCAATGCCGCACTTATGCTGGCTACAAGAACACTGATTGAGCGACATGATTCACACTCAGTCCTGATTCTGCCAGTCGATGTGCCCCTTCTCAGAGAGTCATCGATCTCCGGTGTGATCGAGGCTGCTGAGGAATCCGGAGGAAAGGTTGTCGTAGCCGCGCGGTCCAGGAATGGTGGCACGAATCTTCTCCTTCGAGTACCTTCCGATGTGATAGATCCGTCCTTTGGGCCCGGCAGTTTCTCCCGGCACCAGGAGGCTTCATACTCGAGGGGACTTCAGTTCAGGGAGTGGGCCTCCCCGGACACATTCCTTGACCTTGACACTACTGATGATCTAGCACGATTCAGGGAAGTGGGCATGAAGACACACACTTGGGAGTATCTCCTTAGCGTTCTGAGTGACCCAAAAGCCTAAATCAAGTTAGACTCATCTAACTTATTTAGATTCATCTAACTTTTCCGTGGGTGATACAAATGAGAGTGTTGGTTTGTGGCGCAGGTATCCAAGGCAGCTACTGTGCGAGTCACCTTCACGAGAGGGGAGTAGAAGTATCGCTCCTAGCTCGTGGGGCAAGGCTAGAAGACTACATACGAAACGGCGCACGCATCGCTGTTCATCCGTCTGACGAGATACGGATCCATCATGTACAGATGGTTGCTGACTCATCGTCAATTGAGGGCTACGATCTCTATATCGTAATCATGCAGAAGCAGCAGGCGAAGGCATTCTCTGAGATACTCGGAAAATCAATCGGTGACGCGACAGTCGTCTTTCTTGGGAACAACGGGACGGGTATCCGCGACTACGAGATGCACATCAACGCTGATCAGATGCTTCTCGGTTTCTTTGGTGTTTCTGGATACCGTGAGAAAGATCACATCCGAATCGGCAAGGCTGCAGTACCACCGGTATGGATTGGAGCACTGACTGATGGGGCCCGTCCACGTTTGGAGGAGGTGACCGCTTTCCTTGAGCACTCTGAATTCCAAGTGATACACCCCAATAGCATCGATGGCTGGCTGAAATGCCACCTTGCGCTCATCTTGCCACTTGCTGGAGGGGTATATGGAGCAAACACGGACACCTGTAGACTAGCGAGGACACCGGCCCTGCTCAAGCTTACGATACGTGCCCTCAAGGAAACAATCCAGGCCATGAGGAATCTGAGAATACGCATTGAGCCGAGGAAATTCGGTCTCCTTGCGAGGATGCCCAGTTGGTACTTGAAGAGAATGTTCGAAAAGATGATGTGCACTCGCGAGAGTGAGATCAGTCTTGGTGGCCACGCAGGAGTTGCTAGGGCTGAAATGCAACATCTGGCGACCGAATTCCAGGAGCTGCTGGTCGAGTCAGAAGTCCAGACCCCTGCTTACGACCGTCTTATGGATTTTCTCAACGACGAAGGCATCACAGTTGAGGAGGGGTTCGACGGGGACTTGCTTCGGTGATTCGGCTCCCCTATAGTGTGTGTTTGCCCGAGTGCAACTCTTATCAGAATCACGGGCCCCTTCTAATTCATGAAGTGGAGCAAACCCTCGCAGGATCTACTGGATCTCCTTGAGGAGTCGCTCAAGGGTGTCAAGTTCGAGCGCCGGAAGATGTTCGGACAGTACGCGCTTTTCATTAACGGCCAAATGTTTGCTGGTGTCTTCGAGGACACAGTCTTCCTGAGGTTGCCTGCAGAGGATCAGGAGGGAGTCTTCACTGAGTTTGACGAGGTCTCCCAGTTCGAACCGAAGGAGGGACGAGCGATGAGGGAGTACATCACTGTCCCTGACTCAGTCTTTTCTCAGGCAGACGTTCGGCGTCGGCTCTTGTCGTTGTCCGTCACCTATGCCTCGCACTTACCTCCGAAGTGATTCGCGCTGCGTTCTGCACTATCTCCTCCGTTTGTAGACTACCATCACAACGAGGACAGCAGCTACAGCACCTCCGACAACTACGAGGGTGAGACCGATTGGGAAACCGGCTGATGGAATGGTCAGATAGAACGACTCGGCGATAGACCCGTTCATGAGAACCACATTGATAGTCAGCCTGCCTATTGCAGGGTTGATTTTACATTCACAGTAGTGGTACTCGCTGAAACCAACGTCGCCGGCTTTCCAGTCTGTGCCTGACTTCTGGATGCTGTAGAGAGGTGCGCCTCCCCCTGCTGAGGTGACGTATTGGATTCCGTCCAAGGATGTGTGATAGTAGTAGTGGTTGTGTCCGGTGAAGACAAGGTCCACTCCATGCTCTACGAAGAGGTCATGGAAGGTGTCCCTTATGCTCTCTGCCTGATCAAGCCTGTCCGGCCTGTTCTCGAGGACAGAGAACGGTGGGTAGTGAGTGACGACCACAATCACCTCACTGCCTTTGGCTAGGTCTGCCTCGAGCCACTCCATCTGTGCTGTGGGACAGGTGTATGCGTCATCGTCCCAGTCCATGACTGTGTTCAATATGATGAAGTGGACTCCATGTCGGTCAAAGGAGTAGTATAGCTCAGTTTCGCCAGGTTCATCGACGACAGATGAGAAATCAAAGAAGTTCTGATAGGTGCTGAGGTCCTCGTCATTCACTCCATAGACGTCTGTATACAACTCGTGGTTCCCCGCAGCACCAAAGAACTCGAGGTCGGGATCCCAATCCCACAACGCCTGAATCGAGGCATCGAAGAGCGTCCACTGATACTCCTCTCCGCCCGCAAGGACCATGTCGCCACTGTGTATCACCATTTCTGGGTCAGAGAGCTGAATGTATCTGCTGACCAAGTCATCATGGATAGCGGCCACGGCGGTCTCGTCACTGGCTCTCGTGTCTCCATATGCGATGAACGTGTAGATGCCATCATCATATAGCGAAAAGGAGAGCGAACCCTCGTCAGGGTCGGAGAACTCAGATTCTCCTGTCGAAGCCAGTGTTGTGACAACGTAGTAGTACGTGATATCGAACCCTGTCGTCAAGTCTGTGTATGTTGTGACGGATCCGACTTCGGCAATGACTTCATACTCACCGACCTCGTCACCTCTGTAGATTCTGTACCCAGTGATCTCAAAGCCCTCCGCGCCGGACGGCGGGGTCCACGACAGCGCGAGGCTATTCGTGCCCTGTGTCACTGCGAGCCCCTCCGGGGGCGGAGGTTTCAGGACTACTTCATTGACCCTGTAGTCGTATATCCGGGTGTCTCCGAGTGCTTCTCCCTCACTCCCATCAGGAAGTGCTCCGCCGTAGAGCACGGTCAGATCAGACTCAATGTCATACGCGAGGAAGTGTCTACTGCGCCCACTCGGGCTGTTTGGTGAGAATGTGTTGTTCCATGTGTTCGACGTGAAGTTGAAACTCCATGTTTCCTCAACGAAGATGTCTTCTTCCATGTTCGTTGGACCACCATAGGCAATGACCAGTTCTGATTCTAGGTCGTATGTCGCCACAAAGGCAAAGGTTGGAGGGTCATTCGCAGGGACAATCTCCGACCAAGTGTGAGTCGTTACGTCGTACTCCCATATGTCGTACAGCATTCCCTCCCAGCTCACACCGCCAGCAAGAAGCATTCGATTGTCTGTGTAATCATAGAAGAGGCTTCCGAAGAATCTCTTATCGGGGTGCGTAGATGTAGTGGTGTTGGTCCAAATATTCGCCGTGAGGTTGTACTCCCACGTTTCATGACTCGCTCCATGGTCTGTCATGAACCCTCCAAACAGGACGATGATTTCCGAATCATTGTCGTAGGCCATAGTAGTGAAGGTGCGCCGAGTTGGACTACTTGCAGGCGACATGTTCGTCCAGGTGTTCGAGTTCAAATCATAGGTCCACGTGTCGGCTACGTACTTCTCATCGTCTACCTGGTAACCGATGGATCCGCCGAACATAACCATGACATCCTCAGCTTCATGATAGGCCATGGCGTGGCCTCCACGTCCAGTTGGCAAAACTTCAGGTGACATGTTGGTCCAAGTGTTGGTGTTGACATCGTAGGTCCATGTGTCGTTGTATCTGGCTCCGTCTGCGTGAAGATTCGGCCATCCGCTGAAGATCACCATTCGGTCTGATTCGATGTCATATACAAGCGGTGAACCACACCTCAATCCCGGAGACTCGGCAGGCGTTACCTCTTGCCAGTCCCAGTCCACATTGTTCCAAAGGTTGTTTCCCAGGTCGTAGGACCAGCAGTCACCGAGGACAACTTCTGTTTCCCATCCTCCGTCCCACACCCCCGAAAAGAGAATCACTCTGTTGGATTCGATGTCATATGCCAACTCACCTCGAGCCCTAACGGGTGGCGCTACATCGAGAGTCATCTTCTCCCAGGCTTCAGTGTCTGTGTCGTAGACCCAGGTTTCAGAACGAAGGTCTTCGATGAGTTCACTTACATCGGCAGCGCCACCGTAGAAGATGATCTTGTCAGATGCGGTGTGATACACTAGTTCTCCTACAATCTCAGGACCTACTGTGTCAATCTCAGTCCATGTGTTTGTGTCGGTGTCGAAGGTCCAGGTGTCGTCCAGAGTGAGCCACTCTGGCTGATACTGGAATCCCCCAAAGAACACCATGAGATCTGAGCCGCTGTCGTAAGCCATCGCACCCCACGTACGCGGCGACGGTTCGTTGGAGGTCGTAACATTCGTCCAGGTGTTAGTTGTCAGGTCATACGTCCAAGTCTCGGACAGGACTTCCGTAACGCCTCCATCTGGCCAGCCTCCATGCAGTACAATGAGATCTGACTCGCTGTCATAGTCCATTGCTCCGCCTGACATAGCCGGGGGAGCCAAGACCGGGTCCATATCGGTCCACGTGTTTGTGTTATAGTCGTAAACCCATGTTTCGTTGTGGTTCAGCCAATTCCCGGAGGTGCCACTGACATGGCCTCCGAAGAGGACCACTTTGTCTTCACCAGAGTGATACGCAATGGAGTAAAACTCACATGCTGGCGGGTTGCTTGCGGGGGACATGTTTGTCCAGGTATTCGTGCCATAATCGTAGCTCCAGGTGTCAGTGAGACCGACATCGAGATTCTGCACTGTCCCTCCGAAAAATATGATTCTGTCTGATTCCGAATCATAAGCCAAGGATGCTGTCATCCGCAATGGCGGGTCATCCAGAGCTAGGGTTGGCATCTCCCTCTCTGGAATTGCGTTCGTAATACCTTCAGATTCCGGCGAGAAGCTCAAACCAATCAGTCCAGCAACCGGCGCCAACATCATCAGGCACCCAAGAAGAAGGGCTAGAACTCTGCCCTGGTTCTTCCCCAGAAGTAACATAATGCAATCTCCTCTCCGCAACCACGCGAGAGCAGAGTGGCGAGGTCTCAGGCTAGGTTTTGAAACTCTCCCGTGCCACGCTTCAATTGAATCATATTTCAGTATCCCCTAGTATTTCAGACTATTCAAAGTGTGATTATGCACACTATATTGCAGTCCCATGAGCTATATCTTCTTCGAGCTCTCTCGCAACACGAGCTTGGTCATTCGAGTCTTCTTCTTCTCGATGAACGTTCTCACTAGACTCGCATTCCTCTTGCTTAGTTCTCTGAGCACCCACCCCGCTGCCTTTCCAACAAAGAACTCCTCGTCACCGATATGATACTCTACAGCTTCGAGTATCTTCGCATCGTATTCAGTCTTGTAGTTCGCCTTAAGGCAGAGGTAAAGGTATGGTAGGACCGAGCAGCGTCTTCTCCAGAAGTTGTCTGAGTCTCGCCATCTCCTCAGAGTGCTCTCTGTGGTGGGTTCCCTCTCTAGGAGAATCCCGATGCATGGCTGGCAGAGAGGATCGCTGAGGCCCCATGTGTCGAGGTCGTCAATCCAAGCGTCAACGAGACTCAGAGCCTCTTTCACAGGAGCCTTCCTAGCGAACACCTTCATCATGTCTATGGCGCACAGCCGGGTCTCGAAGGCCTCTATGGACCATAGCCTACGCATCAACGGGGGGAGCTCTTCGATTCTGAGTGACTTGATATGCTCCTTCACGATCCTATGAATCTCCGGCAACTCAACACCGATGAAGGAGAGCCGGGATGTCTTCAGATACTCACCAATCTTCTCTTTACGGACTGGGTTGCTTGATGATTTCAGGTTCCTGTGTATAGACTCTACTATCGCAGTCTCACTCATCCCTGGTTCCTCACTCTCCGGTCGAACCCGATTGACTCCCTTGGAGACCTCTCCATTCATCGCGTGTCAACTCGAAGTCAAGTCCCGTGAATTCGATTGGATTCCCTTCCAGATCCTTTCTGAACGAGACCGTGCTCTCCTTCAGAAATCTAAAGCCAAGCTTCTCCAGCAGGTTTCTCGACCGTGTGTTTGCCTCAGCGGTTCCCGCCTTGACTCTCTCTGCACCTAGATCGTTGAAGAGGTGGCAGAGCACTGCCTGACATGCCTCGAATGCATATCCTCGACCTCTCGAATCTGGGTGGAAGTTGTATCCTAGTTCATACTCCTTCTCACTCTCTTTTCCTCTGGATATGAAGCCTATCAATCCTGGTTGGTCTTTAAGCTGGACTGCTACGCAATTGTCCCCCTCGGACCAGTGCTTCACTATTTTCTCGTATTCTGCCGGGACTACAGGCCACGGTCCATGGTCATAGATGGCCAGTCCGCTCGATTCGTAGGCCAAAGCAATCTCACGAAGTCGCACCCAATCCCCGCTTTCGAATCTTCGGATAATGAGCCGCTCAGTCTCAAGTTTCACCAATGGACGCCTCGAGCGTTACCCCTACACGGGCGGTATTTTACCCTTTGGAAATCTGATGTGGCGCTACCACTTCCTCAGAGCCTGCTCGATGCCCTCCAAGGCCGCGAGGACATGAGGCTTTGCAGATCGCAGGAGTTCCGCTCCCTTCACCTTCTTGTCCTCAGGGAACTCGGAGGGGTCGTAGTCCTTCTGGGTGCTGAAGGGGAAGAGCTTCGTGAAATCCTGCATGATTGCGGCGGCCTTCTCGTACTCCTCTCCAGCCTTGTGTAGTTCCTTGTAGAAGGGCTCCTTCTTGTACGCCTTGGCCAGTCTCTCGAGAAACTCCCCTGCTAGTGCTAGTGTTTCCTGGTTGCATGCTGCAGTGTATGAGTTGCCGTGGTAGATGAGCAATGGCCCTTCAACAGCAGCTCCCGATGATATGCTGCTCTCGGATTCCGGGACAATTCCCTTCTCTAGAATATCTGCTAGGACGTCGAACATCTCCAAACCCGACGCGTAGCCTTTGTGTGTCTCAGCCTCTGACTCTCCAAACCCTCTGGCTATTCTGAGCCCTCTCTCAAGCGCACTCCTGTCTATCTCTCTCTTGCTTCGGGCCTTCGTCTTCTCTTTGAAGACGAGCTTGAACAGCCCACCAGGCGCCATGAAGTCGGAGTACTTCACGGGCACGTCATCGAGCTGCTCTAGCCTCCTGAAGGAGCTAATAAGGTAGCTATCACCATCGTAGCCATTCATGATGGCGAACTCGGGAATGTGTGGACCCCAGATTCCAATGGGTCTATTGCTCTCAATCAGGGTGTGTTTCAGCAGACCCAAGTGGGCTCTGGCGCGCGCTTTTCCTCTCTCATTCATCGGGAATCCATAGTCGAAGCCGTCCCATTCTTGTTCGACTCTCCAACCAAAGGACTCCAGCCCCTCGGCGAACCTAGGGAAGTCTGCTACGGTCGGGGCTGATGGGCAGGTCGAGCTGCGCGCAGTATTGAGATGGAATGCGTAGCCTGTGTATCCGCCAACATCCACAGTGTCAACTTCAAGACCCAATGACTTCAGGATTCCCGTCGCCATTGAGAGATACGAAATCCAAGCTGGTTGATACAGAGCCTGGTTATCTAGTACAAACTTGCTCATTGCTTCACTCTCCCTGATGTCTGTTCGTGAGTAGAGCCTCGCTCTCTTTGCCAGATCCTGTTGCTGTCTCTTCACTGAGTCCCTGTAAATGGATGAGATGCCGTGTAGTAGCTGCTCGCCGTCTTCTGTAATCTCGTAGAGACCTCGCTCCACTTTCCTGACCAGCCCCGCCTTCTGAAGGATTCTCAAGTGCTTTGCCAGGGCGGCCTTGCTGAGACCTGAGGTCTCCACAAGAGCTTGGAACTCGGCTCGTCCGGTGAGGAGCTTGGCTAGTATTTCGAGGCGCGTTGCACTGGCCAATGATGAAATAACGTCTGCCATATCGGCGGAGTACAGATAGACGGTACTTGCGACCTCGGGACCTTTGCTGCTTTTCTCCATAGGTGCCTACCCACACCATTCCTATCAGAGCCGCTGATATTAAACATATCGGAGAATAGTAGTAAATACGTAGGTTAACAGACTCCTAAGAGCAACAGAGGTAACGCTCTTCCTCGAGGCCACGTCTAGAGGCGCTGGGTTGTGCCATTCAATCGAATACTTAAGCGGGATTGGGCGCGTGAGGTCCCAATGCAGTCTTCTGAGCTCATTCTTGGCAGCGCAATAGGTCTGTTCACGGCATTTCTCTGGGCCGTATCGACGAATGTCTATCAGTCACAAAGCAAGGCGGCCACACCCCTTGCGATCTCGTCGATCAAGATGTGGGTGGCCATGGTAGCCATGGCTCTCGTCGCGTTTCTGCCATTCAGAACTGGGGCCTTCTACATGCCCCTCGAATCCCTCCTGTTTCTTGCGGGGTCAGTCACGGTAGGACTCGTGATTGGGGACCTAGTCTATCTCATAGGTCAGGAGAGAGTAGGGGTCTCGAAAGCCTTCCCCATCACAAGCACGTACCCTATTCTTACCTACTTCATTGCAGTCATGTTCGTGGGCGAGGAGATCATTGTGAGCAGGATTCTGGGGGTCGTCATTGCTGTAGTCGGCGTCATTCTCATCTCGCGTTCTCAGGCTGGTATCCCGGCTCCCCGCAACTGCGTATCAGCTCCGTGCGATGAACCCGGACCGGAAGAGGAGCCATCCACAGACTGGTATGGGCTTGGATTCTCGCTACTGGCCGCTCTCTGCTGGGCCACGGGCAGTGTCCTACTTCAGAGGGGCGTAGAGGGCATCGACCCGATCGATGCAAACTTCGTCAGGATGGTTGTTGGCTCAGGGCTCTACGTTCCCATCGTTGCCGGCGCAGTTCTGCGAGGCATGCCAACTCCGAGCAGAAGGGCCGCAAAGATCATCGTGGCTGCGGGCATGCTCGGGATGACCGTAGGTTCCCTTCTGTATACGTACGCTGTGAAGCTTGTAGGAGCAGCGGTGGCGGCTCTGATGGGTTCAACGTCTCCGCTCTTCGCGCTGCCCATCTCGATACTTGTGCTGAAGGAGGGCTACTCCCCAAAGTCTCTGGTGGGGGCGCTGATGACAGTCGCTGGTGTTGTCCTTGTCGTCATTGCGGTGTAGCCTCGGCTGGCGGTTCAGATCCACTTCATCATCCGGAATCCACCAAGCAGGATGACGGTTAGCGCGATACTGACACCCAGTACTCCGTAATCTGTTCCTGGGAACCACGGCCAGTTCATGCCGTAGAGACTCGACATGAGCGTGAGGGGAATGAAGATTGTCGAGACAACAGTGAGGACCTTCATCACTTCGTTCATGCGATTCGATACGCTGGAGAGGTAGATGTCAAGCATGCCTGTGATGGACTCCCGATAGGTCTCGACAAGATCAGTGACCCGGATTATGTGGTCATAGAGGTCCCTGAGGTAGATGTGGGTCGAGGGCTTGACATGAGCTGAGAAGTCTCGCTGGAGCTTCAAGGCAACCTCCCTGAGCGGCCAGATGTGGCGGCGAAATGTCAGGAGCGACCTCTTGATGTAGTAGATACGGTTCAGCATGTCGGCAGTACCGTGCTCAATCAGATCGTCTTCTAGGTCCTCTATGATGTCCCCAACGTGCTCTAGGACGACGAAGTATCGGTCTATGATTAGGTCAAGGAGGGCGTACGTCAGGTAGTCCGGTCCGTTCGTCCTCATCTGCTCCTTGGGACGCCGCGCCCTCTCTCTTATTGGCTCGAAGATCCCTGCGGAGCTCTGTTGGAACGATAGAACGAAGTCCTTCCCAAAGACAATGGACACCTGTTCAGAGGTTATGATGTCGGACTCCATGTCCATGTCATATGCCCGGAGGACTATGTACACACCAGAACTCAGGCCCTCTATCTTAGGTCTCTGACCAACACTCGGAATGTCCTCCACAATCAGAGGATGTACATTGTAATATTCGCAGACTTTCTGCACAATCCCCACGTTGTGCACTCCGATGACATGGACCCACTTCAGGGCGCCTGCGACATCGGGCGGTTTGCAGTCCTCAATGCAGTCTGCGATATACTCCCTCATCTGCCCCTTGTGGAACTCCATTACCTTGATGACGACTTCTTCCGCCTTGTCCTCGCCTGTATGGACAACAGTCCCTGGTGGAAGGCCCACCTTTTCTGAGAAATCGTCTTGTTCCATCTGGACACACCTATGCCCCTTCGCTAGCCATCTATTACAAATGTGAGCATTACGTGTTTCACCGCAGCCATACTCAGCATTCATATGTCAGTCCCGCAATCCAGAAGAAGGTCGAATGGTCGATGAAGCGGCTCTTGTGGTGGTTGCTGGCAGGTACCCGGGGGGGAGTGAACCGAGCCCGGATTATCGCAGTACTGAAGGGCCGACCATACAATGCCAACCAGCTCACCGAGATTCTCGAACTCGACTACAAGACAGTGCGCCATCATCTAGACATACTCGCGAAGAACGGTGTCGTCGTTACTCAGGGCGAGTGCTACGGTATGATGTACTTCCTCTCGAGAGACCTTGAGGATAACTACGACGAGTTGGAGGAGATTTGGGAGCAAATTGGGCAAACAGGAATAAAGGAGACACGTGAAACGGATGACAATGACAAGTAAGAATCGATGGCTGGCGACAACTGTCGTTGCCATTGTGATTGCAGCAGTCCTGGGCTACATTCTTGCGGGCATGATCCTTCCTCCTCTGAGACGGGAGCCTCCCCCAATTCCTGCAGATATCATGGCCATCCTTGTGTCAGTGAAGACTATGTTGTCATTTGTGAACTTGGTCTTGGTAACCTCTCTCCTTCTTGCCTACATCGGTCTGTATCGTTCGATTAGGTCGAAATTCACCTCTGGGCTAATGCTTGCAGTCCTAGTCCTTGGGCTTTATGCGCTCTTCTCGAACCCGCTTCTCCATGTACTGTTTGGGTACTACATTGAGGGACTGGGACCTTTCACGATTCTCCCAGATGCATTCGCCACAGTAGCCCTCCTGGTCCTCCTAGATCTAAGTCTTGAGTGAAGCTGGCGAGATTTGGGTGCAAATGGGGCACCACTTCGGCCTACGGTTATAATGCGTGAGCTCTGGTCTAGCCATACAATGAGTGAGCTTATCTCTGGACTAGACTCAGAGCAGGCAACTGCCAGGATCTTTGACAAGGGGCACGTCCGTAGCTATCTTCTGGTCGGGCTGGCAATCGCAGCTGTCGCTCTGCTTTACCATATTCCCACGCTTCTGACTGCAATCAGATCGCCGCCTATGCCACCAGAAGGAGGTCTTCCGCCCGGAAACATTGGCTTCTTGCCTGGAATGATGGGGTTTGAGTCTCTCTGGCCTCTGTGGGGACAACTGATGCTTCCATCCGCTCTTGGCATCGGTGTAGCAGTGACAGCTGGTCTCATTGTCGCCTTGGCTGCACGAAGGATGAGGGAAGCAGGGTTCGTCAAAATGGGAATTCTCACAACTCTAGCTGTCGGAACCCTCGTGGCATTTCTAACCAATCTCAGCCATGGATGGGAGCTGGGAGTCTTTTCACCAATAGGTGGCGCCTCTGAGATTCTCACAGACGCTATAGCTATCACGAATCCGTTTTCGTTCATCAGCAACTACAGCATCCTCCAGCCGGACTTATCGCTACACGCGCAGACCCAGCCTCCTGGTGCTACACTGGCCATCTACTTCCTCTATTCTCTTCTCGGAAACGCAGGACTCGTTTCCATAGCTATCCTTGTGGTCAGCTCAGTCCTCTCAGTCTTCTTCATTCGAGGAGTCTTCAGTAGGATCTTCAATCGGGAGCTGTCTGCGTACGTTTCCTTCCTCTTCCTTCTCTTACCGGCAGTGCAGGTGTATTACTTGGCCAACGTCTATGCTCTGGTAGCCACAGCCTTCTGTGGTCTTCTGTATAGCTATCTGCACGAGAACAACATAGTCAGGGTTGCTGGGAGTACCCTCTTCCTGTTCATAGGGACCTTCATGAGCTTCATGTTTGTGTATTCGTTTCTGTTTCTGTTTCTCTTCGAGGTTCTTCAGTGCAGACATCCTCACAATCGCGAACGGCTTCTTCAGCGCCTCAAGAGATTCGCCATCCAGTCGCGCATCTTCGTGATCGCAACACTCATAGTAGGACTAGTCTATGTGGCTCTCAATGTGTTCCTGGGTTTCAGCTATCTAGACGCTCTCCTATATGCGAGCAGCCTTGAGAATCCCTCTGGATTCCTCCTCCTTACCGACCCTCTAAGTTACTTCGTCACAAGGGCCGAGAATGTATTGGATATTGCCGTCTTCTTTGGGCCTGTTCTTTCTGTTCTGGCATTCAGAGGCTTCTCAGCAATGGGGGAGCCATTCGGCAGCGAACACGACTCCACGCGGACTCGCAATCTGGTCCTCGCAGCCCTCCTTGCTCTCCTTCTGTTGTTTCTGGCGGGTGCGCCAAAGAAGGGAGAGACCGCAAGAATCTGTATGTTCATCCTGCCAATCCTCCTCATGCCAGTTGCGGCCTACCTTGAAGCGAGGGCTGTGACTCTTCAAGACAGAGCAAGACTGCTGGGCATAGTCTTCCTGCAGACTCTAATCATGCAGCTTCTCGTCTTTTGGATATGGTGAAGAAGATGCTAGGAATCAAGGATATTCTGAGAGGATTCGGACAAGCGGCAGCGGCCGTGGTGCTTTACCTTCCTGTTGTGGCTGGAATCATAACGCCGATGATGTGGCTTCTGCCTGCCTGGTACTTGTCATGGAGTTTCGCAGCCTACATCTTTCCATTTGGGGATCTGTGGCATGGCTTCATCATTGTCCAATATGACACAATACTGGTTGCATTTTCGAGAGTCACTTCGTTATTGCTGGTCTGCGTTGGCTCCGCCCTGTTTCTTGGAGGACTCATCGAGATGTCACGCATACGGAAGGCGCCCGAGAACTGCTTGATCACATCTGGGCCCTATGCTCGGGTTCGTCATCCGCAGCATCTTGGCATCATAATGATCTTACTCTCGGTTGTGCTGAAGCCCAACATCTACTCGCAGTACTGGATTGGCGTTAGACCTGGTGATATTCTCTCTTGGAGCCTGATGGCGCTCATTCTCGTTGTGACAGCAGACTACGAAGAGGCCAAGCTGGAACGCCTGTTTGGAGAGGACTACAGCGACTACTCCCGACGTGTCCCCTTCATGCTACCTGTGAAAGTGGAATCCAGAGTTCATTGGCCGCAAGGATTGGCGAGAGGGAGGCCGCTAAGGTATGTCGCTATCTTCTTAGCTTTCTACGCACTAGTAGTTTCAATGCTGCTCGTGACATCTCTGCTACCTCTAATATTCACACGTTAGGTGATGGCTGCTCTTAGCTCCCTACTGGCTGATTAGCAGCGCGATGTAGAGAGGGGTCTCTTTCATGGATACTACGAACGGTGCTAGCTCCAACGTCCCTGGCAGCATCGATATGAAGTCTGCTTTGTCTTACTGAATCCTTCCCATTCATGCCTGGCGTGATTATTGAGGCAATCAACTCCATACCTAGGTAGTTGCAGATATCCTCAATCATTCCGATGACATGTCTAGCGTAGTGCTCATTTCCTCCTCCCATGGGAACCGCCGCGATGATCCTCTTTCCTCTGAAGATTCTGGGGTCCACTCCATACCACCTGTCCACGAAGGCCTTGAACTGAGACGTTGGCCCCCACCAGTAGACTGGTGTGCCGAGCACCCAGATCTCGCTGTCTCTCATGAGAGGGAGGAGTTCAACCATGTCGTCTTGCTGGACGCACTCATGTGTCTTCTGACACCCGTTGCAGGCCTTGCAGGGGCCTATGGTTAGGGACCCCAGCAGTTTCTTCTCCGCTAGGGCCCCTGCTCCAATGGCTCCCTCCAACACCGCATCGACCAGTGCCTCTGTGTTCCCATCTTTCCGCGGGCTCCCAACTATGCCGAGAACCCTTGTGTCAGTTGGACCTGACATTGGTCTGCTCTCCTCCTTGTTTCCCCTTCTACTCCTTCTCGTATCTGTAAACGATGGAGTAAGGCTCCAATTCGGGCCTTAGGTCTGCGATACCTTGGGCAACGACTCCGTCCGCTGTGAAACCGTAGCCAACTCTGAGTGGTGTCCCTTCCCATCCTGCCTTCTTGGCATTCTTAGCTATCTCAGAAACGAGTCGCTTCCATGCATACTCATGTCCTGGACGCACAGCGGTGAAGCGCATTATGGTCCTCTCTTCGTCTCCTGTGACGGCACGTCCGTCAGGCTGGAGCTTCAGAGGCGCACTGGCAGCGACAGCTTTGCTCCCCTCAAAGAGAATCACACAGTGACCGTCCCTGAGTACTCTGTCGGTGAAGTACTCCCTAAAGGCTTCGTCAGAGGGAAAGGCATTCCGGACCTGAGGATCGGACCGAGTCACCTCAATCAGTGTGTCAACGTCTTCAAGCGTCGCTTCCCTGCTCTTGAGATCCTTCGCCCTGGAATCAAGCTTCATCGTACTGGCTTCATCGATTGGCAGGTCTAACGTGTAGCGATAAGCACGTTCAACCTCGGTGAACCCCTTCTCCTCCAAGAACTTGATTTGCTCATCCCTGATCTTTGAACTCAGAGTGACAGAGGTCCGTATCTCCTTGATGTCATCCTGTGACTTCAGGTGTCCCAGAAGGTCCTCGAAGATTTTCTCCTGTGCTTCCTTGGGGCAGTCTTTCATCGTCCACGGATATCCGATGCCCGCCCTATCTGTACCATCGTCATATCGATAGGATGTTACGTAAGCCAGCGGCTTACCATCTTCGGTCAAAGCATAGAGCGTTGAATCGGCTCCGCGGTCGTTGTTTCGGTGTCGAATTTCGTCTGGTCTTGCAGGAAGCCCTGATGCCTCAGTGTAGATCTTCGCTTGTATCTCCTCGAGGCCTTTCTCGTCTTCCCACTTAGTGTATTTGACTTTCAATTTGCTCTCCTCAAGCTGGTGGCAACAAGCAAGTTGGTTTGGCATACAATCCATCTTCTTAAAAAACCTTTGTCTACTAGATGCTTTGTTAGGCAAACTTATATACATTGGCGGGAAACTTGATAGCTTTCTGAAACATCTGACGGATTGAAGAAGATGGATTCTTGGACCTAGGCGTCATCGCCGTGGAACTCTACAGGCGAGTGTTTCTTGAGGAGTGATTGCATTGCTGATGACATCCGGCTGCCTGAGGCCCTGCCGTCTCCAGCACCATCTGTTGAGAGTACTAGGCGGCCTCCAAGCCTGTTGATTGCTCTCTCAATCCTTTTCAGAGCCTGCAGGTCTGCTCTCATTCCTACACCTAGTTTGGAGAGCAGCCTGCTGCCATGAGCAGTGCGCCAGAGTGCTTCTAGGAGAACAGGGTCTTTTCCTGTGGGCTCAATCTCCGTGCCGATTTCCTCCATGTACAGGTTGTAGATCACTAACTCGCGCCCTTCAATGTGGACTGGGATGCCACGGATCTCCTTCTTCCGGAGATCCTCTATTTTCGGAATGAGCGCCTCTGCAGGAGTCCCTATCATCTTCTTGGTGTTCAGAAGGATTGTGCTGCCGCCGTCTTCAAGATGGTCTAGGAGGACCTCCACAAGCGTATGCTGCAAATAGCACCGGACATCCACAAACTCCGATCCCGCAGGGATTCCTTCGATGATTGGCAGAAGGTCAATGTCGCATCCATAGAACTCGCCAAGCCCCATGGTCTCGAGGAAACCCCAACCAGTCTGCAGCCACTCCTCCTCACTGGCCGTCTTCCTGAGGTCTCTCAGGGATGAAAGATGGCGAGTGAGGTTCTCGGAGTTCACGGCAGCGCGCGACATCCGATTCACCTTCTAGCATAACTCCCATGATGTAGCCGTGCTGACTCCTCCGCCTCCGCACAGGGTCGCCATTCCCCGATGCAGGCCACGCTTCTTGAGGGAATGTAGTAGTGTCACTACGATTCTTGCTCCTGTACAGCCAACAGGATGGCCCAAGCCGATTCCGGAGCCGTTGACGTTGGTCTTCTCTCGGTCGAATCCTATGCTCTTCAGACCCTTCTCAACTGCAAGGTACTGGCTCGCGAAGGCCTCGTTCAGCTCCACCAGATCCCAATCATCGAACCTCTCTCCTGTCCGGTCAATGAGATTGGTTACTGCCGCAATGGGGGACTCGCCCATGAGGTGGGGCTCACTGCATCCCATGCCGTACCCTATCAGCTTAGCGATGGGTTTTATGCCAAGCTCATCCGCCTTCTCCCTCGACATGAGGACTATGGCAGCCGCGCCGTCGTTGATGCCGCTGGAGTTGCCTGCTGTCACGGTCCCGTCTTTTCGGAATGCAGGTCTCAGCTTGGTCAAGTCCTCCATCGTCAGTCCTGGTCTGAAGTGCTCATCTTTGTCTACGAGTGTTGTGTCTCCCTTCCTCCCCTTGACTTCTATGGGGACGATTTCCTCAGCGAAGTCTCCTTCCTTGGTTGCTCGCTCAGCGTTGTTGTGCGATCGAAGTGCAACGATGTCCTGTTCTTCGCGTGTGAAACCATGTTTCTCATTCAGGAACTCAGCAGTTTCCCCCATGATGTACTCCTTGCCTGTTTCAGGGTGGGGGAAGAAGTGACTTCCTGCGTGAAGGCCCGTCGTCAATGCATCAAGGAGTACGCCATCAAAGAGTCGCTGGCCCCACCTTGCAGTCTCCAAGCAGTAGGGAACGTTGCTCATCGCTTCAACGCCACCTGCAAGGACCACGTCTGTGAAACCGGTCTCAATCTGGAGAGCTCCGCTTATGATGGCCTCCATTGCTGACGTACAGACTCTATTGATTGTGACTGCAGGCACAGTCCAAGGTATCCCTGCGAGCAGTGCGGAGACCCTGGCCAAGTTCAGTGCCTTCGGGGGTTCGATGCAGTTGCCGAACCTGACGTCTCCGATAGCAGATGCATCAATTCCGGCTCGTTCAATACATTCCCTGATGACTTGAGCAGCCAACTCAGGGGCTTGAAGGTCCTTCAATGAGCCTCCGAACGTACCGATTGCACTGCGGCATGCTGAGACAACAACAATCTCACTCATGGGGTCTGCGTTTGAAACGGCACCTTAAATCTTGCATGGAGCCTGGCGCCTGTTTCTCACCCGAACATGGTCTGAAAGACAAGTGATGATGCATCTTGCACTACGCCCAGAAGAACCAGCCACAGGATTCCCAGCACGACTGCTTGTCTTCCCGTGAGCTCGAGCATCTTCCATAGGGCCAGAACCTGATAGATCAACGCCATGATGCCAATCGCAAAGAACGGGTTCGGTATCCATCCGAGCAAGAGCCCTGGGGTCATGCCATAGCAGACCGCTGCCATCGCCGGAGGTAGAAGGTCTGCAATACTCTGCTTCGTGAGAAGCACTGCAAGACCAGCAAGGAGTGGCCCGGACAGAGCCGCGAGTATCAGGTAACCCGCTTCGTTGGCAATGACAAAGACCACAGTGGCCTGTGGCCAAGATGTTTCGCCTAGCCAAGAATACGTGAGCCAGTGTGCGAAGATTTGCGCACTTCCGCCGCAATTACTTGGATTCTGGTAGTCTACGTATCCCAGGGAGGAGAGCAGACCTGAAGCGACAGAAGTGATCATCCCAAGAACCATGATGTAGAGAATGCTCTTCTTCACTGGCATATTCCTCAGATGGCTGTAGGCCTCGAGGGGTCGCACCAGAACTCTCCCGGGCACCTGCCAATCCGGTATTGAGGAAACGCTCGAACCCAACCTCATTCACCAGTAATACATCGTCGTAGAAATATATCAAAGCGACGTTTAACGTATTCTTCGAAGAATAGCAGCCATGTGACTGAGTGCCTTCCGAAGCCTTTAACTGACTGTTGTAATCAGGTCCATGTCAGGTGGCACTCTTGAAGGTGGCAAAGTCAATCTGCTGCAGGGATTTGATGAAATCGGATGTGCTGGATTCTACCGGTAAGAAGATCGGCAGCATCAGCGACATGACGTTCGTTTTTGACGGACAGCTGAAACTCACGCAGTTCATACTTGGGGGCTCCGCATGGGAGGAGCTTATGGAATCGATTGGTGCCCGACCAGATAAGGACCCGATCTTTGATGCTTCACTAATAGAGAAGATAGACGCGAAGGTCAGCTTGAATACGTCTGTCAACAGCTTGAAGACGACGCTTGACGATTGTGCAATCAGTGATGAAGAAATAAGACTCTCCGAGTTCCGAAAGATGGACATAATTGACAAGGATGGCGCCAAGATTGGTCGAGCAGTCGATGTCGACTTCGATGTGGAGGGCGCCGCTTCTCTCATCGTTGGAGGCGGCTTCATCGAGGAACTGCTAGAGGGCCTTGGCATGAAGAGCGATGTCGATGTTGTTGTCCCTGGTGACACCATAGAAACGATTACTGATGTTATCAAACTCAACGTGACCAAGGAAGACCTCAAGCTTGGTATGGACGAGGCCGTCAAGACTCCTGGACAGAAAGAAGCCAAGAGGCACAAGCAAGTCACACAGGACGTTGCCAAGGTGCAGCTCTTCAGCCACCGTCCATTCTAAAGTCCCGATTACTCAGCGCTGAAACTGAAAAAGACTGGAAGAGTAGAAGGTCCGCCTTCTACTCCTTCTCGTACTTGAAGCTCAGTTTAATTCGAACTCGATACTCTGCAATCCTGTTGTTCTCAAGCCTAACATCTTGGCGGATTACTTCCGCCACTCTGAGATCTCTCAGACTTACTGCGGCTTTGTTTATCGCATTCTCCATTGCTTGCTCCCAGCTCTTCGCACTTACGCCGGTGAGTTCGATGTATTTGTAGACACTCTCTTCTGTCATCCTTTGATTCCTCCTTTTCTGCTTGACAATATACTGTCGTACCTTGTTGAAAAGGATTGTCAGCAGTTGAAGCAAAGGACTTGGGTTTAGAATGCCTAGTGGAGCGTCGTTCCCATGCACCTAGGAGGCCCGCCTAGCTCGTCACGCTGAAGCCGTCGAAGACAAGTGTAGGTGCGGCAATGTTCCATGGGAGGGCTCGGACATTCGAGGCTATTGCCACGAGGTTCTTGAGTCCCTCATAGAAGTTGCCCGATATCGACACAGGCTCTATGGAATGCTTCACTTCTCCTCTTTCTACCAGATACGCCGAGTTTGCCACCACCGAGAACTCGCCCGTCGCTACTTCAGTGTGGAATATCCCAAGAGGGAAGTTCTTGATGAGAACTGCACGCCCGTCAATCTCTGATATTACCTGTTCCTCGCTCTTTGCGCCTGGACTGATCTCTAGCCACTTCGCAGATACTGAGGGAGCAGTCTCGTATGGAGTGCTGTCTCGGAATGGTCCACCAGTCCTGTCAGAGTTGCCCGTCGATTCTGTGTCGAAGGCGTTCCCATAGTATTGATCAAAGAGGAAGCTCTTCAGAATCCCGTTTTCGATTAGAGGAGTGGTTCTCTGGGGGACACCCTCTCCATCAATGGTGTTTGTGCCCAGTCCTGTTGTGCTCTGTCCGTTGTCGGTTATGTTGAGGGTCGAAGGCCCTATCCTGTCACCCATCCTGTCACATAGCGGAGATGTCTTCTCAACGATCGAGTTGCCTAGCACTGACCTTGCCAGGCCTGCTAGAATGTATGTCGCTGCCGGTATGTACGTCCAGACTGTCACCATCTTCTCGGTCAGATCGAGCTTCTTGGCTCCCAGGAGGCTGAGCGCCTCCTCCGAGGCATTCCTGCCTATTCCGTCTGTCATGTATTTTCTGTCTACAGCCACATCGAAGTCCGCTCCTCCGCGCCGTTCCTCACCACTGACCGCCTGAACGGACGCACTGCAATCGCAGTATCCGTACCTTGTCGCGGCCATGACGCCTCTGGTGTTACCCACGGCGTATGCTCCCCAGACGCGGGAAGCTGCCCCTGAAACCGATCCGATGCGTTCGTCCACGCTTGATGCGTCTTGGACCAGGGACTCAGCGTCGCGTATCAGGTCCTCAGTCTGAAGCTCGAGGATTTCCTTGCTGAAACTCGACTCCTTTCCTGGCTTCTTAGGATCGCAGAAAGATACGAAGCGTGAGTCCTCCACATCAACGGCTCTCACAACTTCGAGGGCTTCTCTGACGCTATGCTTCAGCCTCTCAGAATCTACTCCAGTCCCACAGGCAAACCCGACTCTCCTCCCCAGTGCTACTCTGACCGCGTTCCCCGCAAGAGGGCCGTCCTTGGCAGTAACGATTCCTTGACGTATCGAGGCCTCTGCAGCGCTCTCATAGCTGACGAAGATTTCAAACTCTGCACTCTTCTCTAGGGCGCGTGCATACTTGAGAGCTGTGTCCGCTCCCGCGAGAAGCGCATCCTTTGCATCATCGAACTCCATTAGGCAGCACCTCCAAATGTTACCTCATCTACAACAAGCATGGGCCCGCCAATCCCTGTTGGAAGTGGGGATTGGTCCCCCTTGCCGCACCCACCGAAGTACCCGGATCTGATAATGACCTTCCTCGTGCCAGCCTCAACGTGCTTCAAGAGACTCAGGATGTTGCCTGAGAGAGAGACCTCCCGAATAGGATGCTTGATCTCTCCCTTCTCTACGACGTATCCGCGAATGGCCTTGAATAGGAAGGATCCGTCGCTCTGTACTTGACCCCCCTGTGTTTGGACTGCGTAGATTCCATTGCCTAGCACTTCTGTAGCCTCGTCTTCTCCAGCAAGGTTTCCGGGTGCGAAGTACGTGTTCGTCATTCTGGGAATCGGAGGGAAGACGAAGCTTACGGCTCGTGCGTTTCCTGTAGGTTTCTGCCCAAGCTTGGCGGCCGTTCCACGATTATGCAAGTAGTGCTTGAGGACTCCTTTCTCTAGGATAGTCGTCTTGCCCGTGGGAGTGCCTTGGTCGTCGTAGGGCAACCAGAGTCCTCCAGTCTCCTTGACATCAATCCTGCCCCCATCAATGATTGTGGTCTGCTCACTTCCGATGTTCTTCCCGATCTTACCCGTCAGGGGCGAGGTCTCCCGTACAACGAAATCAGCCTCGCTTAAGTGCCCAAATGACTCATGCGCAAGGACTCCAACCAGGGTCTCATCAATCAGCGTTCTGAACTTGCCGGCCGGGCAGGGTTTGGCTTCGAGTTGCTCCTTCGCTCTGGTTCCTGCATTCGCTCCCATAGTTTCGGGGCTGAACTCATCGGTCTTGAATATCTCGAGACCGTACGTGCCTCCCTTGCCGTCCACGCCAAGGACCATGTTTCCAGCAATCGTGGCGGACACGACCATACACCTCAAGTCCACGACCAGGAAGCTCCAGTCAATCTCAGAACCGTCTGAGTTGACAAGCATCTTGCTTCCATGGAGTTCTCCGTAGAGACCTCGGATGTTCCTCACGTTCTCTCCATGCTGCCTTGAGGCCTCAACTATTCGATTCACGAGTTCTGTCTTCTCTTCCAGCGAGACTTCGCGGGGGTGTATCTTCACCTCCGCTGTATCAGAGCCCTTGGACTTGACTGGTGGTTCAGCCTCGAAGGGTAGCTTCAGTTTGGCCGCTACCGCTGAGGCCTTCGCCATGGTGTAGGACCGCTCGGCGGCGCTTCTCAGCTCCGAGATTTCAGAGCTGGGAGTGAAGGAGAACCCAGTGACTCCATCGACGTAGCTTGTTATGGCGAACCCCATCCTTGACTTCACCTGTATCTCCTTCCAGGTTTCGTCAGTGCGCTCAAGAGTCCTCAAGCTGAGGTCTTCATACCTAGCTTCAACGAAGTCAGCTCCGAGGCTCTCGCCGATTCTCACGCATTTCTTCAGATCATCTATCAATAGCTTCTCCTCCAGTCGAATCTCTGCAAGGCCAGATGCTTCCTGGTGTGGGCCATTGGTTGCGTAATGCGACATATCAGTGTTCGCAACCACGTACATGGCGAGAAGTAGTATGGAGCGCTAACCAAGGATTCACTCCTTTCTTTCTGAGGTGTCAAGTGGGTGATTTCTGCCCTCCCAGAACTCGTTCAGTCTGCCATCCTTTGCAGCCTGCTCGGCAAGGCGGGTACGTTCCTGAACCTCGTCGCTGTTCAGGCAAGAATGGCACTCTGCGCAGTAGACCTCTTTCACATGCCACTTATTGTACCTCACCTGCTTCTCCTTGCTGCCACACTCCGGGCAGGGCTCATCGCTCATATCCATACCTACGTTGAATGACGTGATAAGGGCTCGCTTTTCTGTGCCTGAGCACATATATCGTGCTTCGGTCCTGCCGAGATTGAGGTCTGTTACATGGCTGGATCAAAGAAAGCAGCATTCATCTACGTACTCTCAGCATTGATGTTCGTCGTACAGATGGTAGTCAGCCTCGCAGTCTTTAGCGATATCAACGGGGCAATTCTCGGTGTGGCATTTGTTATCATCATGTTCATCGGGGCTGGTATAGCTTGGGTCGGGAAGCTCTCTGACATCTACGTTGTGAATAGAGAATATGAGGTAGGAGGGCACTCGACCGTCAGGGAGTACAAAGACTCGGGTCAAAGCATGCAGTGCGCACCCTGTTTCGGAATCGCAGGTGGAGTTGTTTCAATCATCCTTGTCCTCCTGATTGGAGCTGAGCTTATTGGAACAGAGCTATTCGTTGGACTCGTCCCCGGAATCCTAGGTGGCATTCTGGGCATTGTGGCAGCCATCATCTTCATACTCGAATACAAGGGTCCCTGGGGAGCGCAGCGCTTCTAGTTCCTCTACTGCCGCTGAATGTGTGCCTTTCTCAATTCAGGGGCAGCAGCGTCGGTGGGAACCTATTGCATCAGTCTATGTCTGCCATAGACAATTGGAGCAGGTAGGACTAGTGCTAGAAGGATGGACAGACCAATGACCGTCGCTGGCCCTGGCCAGAATGAGTTACCCGCCGCCGACGATAACACACACTCCATCACAAACCAATCCGTAGGGTGCCAGTCCTCATCCTGAACGTCGCCCGTGAACACCACCACGATGTCTTCTTCAGGTAGCACGTAGATCTTCTGCTCGTAGTGGCCTGTTGCCTCATAGAATTCATATCCTGGTACTCCCCACCAGGTCATGCCGTACTCGTACCATGCACCAGTATCGTAGTACATCTGCGTTGATGCTTCTACCCATTCTGATGAGATGACTTGCGTATCATTCCATGTCCCGTTGTTGAGATAGAGGAAACCGAAGCGTGCCATATCTCGTGGTGTTAGGCGAAGTCCGCCACCGCATCCATACTGGTTACTGTTTGGCTCGCGCCACCACTGGAAATAGTCGATGCCAATAGGGTCGAACAAGAACTGCTCGGCGAAATCTGCAACCTCATACCCAGTGGCGTGCTCTATCGCCCCTCCTAGGAGCTCTATGCCACCAGAGTTGTAGGACCAATGCTCACCAGGGTCATTTTGCATCGGGCAGTCTAGGACGTATTGCCACATGTCGCCGCTTCTGTACATAGCAAATAGATCATTCTCAGGATCTTCATAGGGAATGTCCACTTCATGAAACTCCAGGCCGGTTGACATGGTCAGGCAGTGGAAGAGAGTTATGTTCTCCTTCCGAGGGTCCCAATTATCGATTATGTAGCCAGGGAAGAAATCAAGAATCGGTTGGCTTACATTGTCGATGTATCCCTTGTCTATCGCGACGCCGATGAGGGCTGACATGAAGCTCTTCGTACATGATTGGATGGTATGGACCATGTATTGGCTCCAGTACCCATAGTACTTCTCGTAGACTATGTATCCGTTCTTGACCACAACTGCTGAGTCGATCTCTATGCCCTCTTCTGTGATTACTTCATCAATCCGGTCCAGGTCATCGAAGTTCATTCCCTGCTCTTCAGGAGTCGTATTCAACCACTGCTCCGTCGGCCAGTATTCGCGGGCAACGCTCGCAGGCGTTGCTTCTCCTTGAGCCGTTGTCGTTGCTCCTGGCAAGAGGAGGAATCCCATCAGAATGAGTATGGAGAGTATCTTTCTGCACACCATTGATGTCACACCATTACTGCTGTAAGGATGACCCCCAGCCAGAAGCTGACGGCCATGTAACCCGTAAACCATCTCCTAGACTTGGTGTCAGCGAAGTAAGTCCGCCACAGCCGACGGCCAAGTATCAAGGTGAACGCGAGCATGAGCAGGACTATGGGAAGCATCACTGCAATCAGCTCATAGAGTCCCAGTATCATGCTTCCAGTGGCTGTCATCGACCCGTACTCCAATTGCACACCAAAGAATGCCAGAGCAACAGCATAGGCAAGGCAGCTCGAAGCGCTCTTCGCCAAAATGGCACTTCCAGTCATAAAGAAGAACATCGAGGGAACGAATGCCTTCCTTACTCTCGGGAGGGCGAGGGGTGCAAGATAGACAAGCCCCACAACAAAGGAGAGCAGAGTCAGACTTGTCGAGATTGAAAGCAGGAAGCTGGGGTTGTCTGTGAATGCGGAGGTGAAGAAGATCCAATCCCAGGTTTCATGGTACGTGACCAACCCAAACCATGGCAAAGATCCGACCCATCCTCCGGCGAACAAATTCTGGAATACGAGGCTATACACGACTCTGAATTCTCCGGTGCTGCCCTGGCTGACTGGCAGGAGAAGATCAAGCAAGACCTCATACAACTCAGCGACTGCAAAGCTAACGACAAAGAGGACAACTCCGAGATAGTAGAAGTAGAGCCTCACTTTGTCTCGCCTCCACGATGGTGTCGAACCGCTCTCGGCAGGAAGCTCGGAGGAACGTGTTTCCGAGACTCCTAGAGTTGGAGGTATGATTAGATACGAGAGATACCTCAGCAGTCCTCCTGACCGTTTCTCACGAAGTCTAGGCACAATCACGTAAGTGACGACTAGAACCAAGACCGGCAGAGCTACCGCGAGTGCCGCTGCCTTGGCCAATGTCAATGCGAACTCAATGCTCATCTCTTCTGTCCCCCGTTCAAGTGGGTGCTCATGAAGTCATTCCATTTCTGAACTAGCTCTCTATATCGCCCGTTCTTCGACAGCAGGAACCGAGTGATTGCCTGAGTGACGTCTGTCCTTGTCGACGGAGGGAGTCGCTGAAAGGCTATGTTCTCTCTCTTGTCCACAATACTCGAGACTTCATCTTCGATGGCATAGATCTTCTCTAGGAGTTCCCTCGCCGCTTCTGCGTCTTCTTCTGAGGCGGACACGCCAACTGTAGATAGTCCCAGAATTGCGGCCTTTGCCCGATCTTGCTCGACTCTGGTAGGCTCACCAGCTGGTTTCAGGACCTCGCTGATTCCCAGTCTGAAGTCCTTCGCAGTGGCCCGGTAGTAACGTTCCACTATCCCTGTAGGTGTTTCCTTTGTCCTCACCTGTCTGATGATTCCCGCTTTCTTCAGCTTGTTCACGTGATGAAGGATATTCCCTGGAGTCTTGTTCATAGCGTCAGCGAGTTGCTTCACCGTCATCTCTCTTGCCACCAGATACCTGAAGACAATCTCCCTTCGGCTGCTTTCCAATAGGAGCTTTATCATACTCATGTTGGTGATGACGGCAAACTCCTTTGGTTCGAAAGAGCCGCGTGGACTCATTTCTCAGGGGCCCCCTTCTCGTACTCGTATGTGTCTTCATACTTCGCACCGAGTATGAGATATACTCGTGTCAGGGATATCGTCAGTGCGGGCAGGACTATGAAGAGAATGAGGGCGAGAGCTCCCTGTCCGTAGTGAGCCAGCGACTCCTCAGGAATCGGGATGGCTCCTGGATAGAGCTCTCCAAGTACTAGAGGCGCCAAGAGCCCACCTATCATCAGCATATACGTTCCCCAGACGCCAAGTACTCTCCGAGGTGCCCAGCAGGTCAGCTTGACGGAGCGGCCCGCTGCTCTCACTGCTGAGAGCCCGTCGATGATTCCTGGGAATGTCATTGAAAGCATTCCGTTAATCAGAAGAACCCATGCGCACAGGAGGAGTAGTATGAGCGCTAGCTCTGTGTCAGTAGGTGGACTCCACAACGGGTATGATAAAGTCAGGAATGCGCCTATCACGGGAATGAGAGTCACTAGGAAATGGACCATTCCACCGCCAATGAGCGAGAAGGTCCTCTTCCTGTACCATGAGAACGCTGAAGATGCAGATGTTGCAGAGCTCTCAACAACCTCTCTTGACAGGCCGTAGATCGCACCCAGCGCTACGAAGAGCGGACCTAGGAGGGGTGCGATGAGAAACACCACAAGCGCGACAAGTGACATCCCTTGTGTCACGGTTATCACATCTATCATCCATAGAACGATACCATAGGTCTCTCCCAGACCCACTGTCCATAGCATGTAGATTCCCACTGCCACGATAATCCCAAGCATGATCGTGACTGCGAGTAAGATGATTCCTATGATTGCGAGGAAGTAGGAGAGCAGGTTCTTTCCTAGAAGCTTGAATCCATGCTTGACATCTTCCAGAATGCCTGCCTTCTGCGGTGGCGTTATCTTCGCTTCGCTTTCTGATTCAGGGTAGTTTTCAGGCCAACTCATCGACATCGGCTCCCGGGTATAGGCGTTCTTGTCTGCAGAGGGGGGTGGCCTCCTTGTCAGAGACCACCCAGGAGAGAGAGAGCGATGGAGATGTACCAAAACACCATTGCCTAGCAGGAGTGATGCTGGAATGGCGAGGCTTCGCAAGCTGTGGTGGACTGCGCTTCTGCGAGTTTTCCCGGCGTGCTTCTCCCATCATGTTGTACCTCTGCGAATACCCCGCTGCAGCCAGGTCGTTCCGATTTGACTGCAACGTTCCGTATTCATTAAAACGTTCCGTTTCCATATAAGTCATCGGTTCAGCGCCAGATTTGGGCTGTGGCTCCCAGGGACTGCGGGACAAACTGCCCAGAAGTTCCCCACGTCATGTACAGCTCTGCAATGGAGAATGCTTATTGCGAGCTTGGACACACGGATTCACGGTGTCCTTCATGACACGAACTCACCTCACACCAGATCATCACAAGAAGCGACTTCAGAGGCTGGTAGAGAAGCTAGAGGAGCTGAACCTTGAGACCTTTCTCGTGTTCAAGTCCACGAACATCTTCTATCTCACTGGTCTCTCTTTCATACCGACTGAGAGGCCAATAATACTCATCATCCACAAGGGTGAGGTCTCCTTCTTCGTGCCCTCTCTTGAGATTGACCACGTAGAGCATCAGGTTCCGTTTGTCGAGAACGTCTACAGCTACTTTGAGTTCCCTGATGAGCAGCACCCAATGCAGCACCTACGCCGCATCTTGCTGAAGGAGCTAGCTCTATCCCCGGGTCGAGTGGCTTCAGAAGCCCCCGGTGCTCCATCGTACTGGGGCTACAAGGGCGAGTCTCTAGAGGATGTCACCGGTCTCAAGTTCAACTTGCTTCCAGAAACCGTGATGGACATGCGTGTCATCAAAGAGCCTGAAGAGATCGAGCTGATGAAGGAGTCTGCCAAGTGGGCTGACAGGGCACACAAGTATCTCCAAGAACTGACCGAGGTGGGGGCAAACGAGATTGACGTGACCATCAAGGCGAGCACCATGGGCTCTCATGACATGGTGACTGAGCTTGGAGATGACTACCACCCTACTGGCTTCTCGATGTTTCCTGCAATAGCTCTCTACCGGGGTCAGATTGGCCCAAATTCATTCTTCCCGCACGCTCTCTCTCGTGGGCTTGTCTTCAGCAAGGGTGACACTCTGGTTACGGGAGCCTCTTCCGATGTTTATGGAGTTCACTCTGAGCTTGAGCGCACGATGTTCATGGGCGATCCATCCCGTCGACAGAAGGAGCTCTTCGAGGCGATGATGGCAGCCCAGAATGCAGCTCTTGAGACGGCTGGCCCCGGTGTCTATTGCTCAGATGTGGATAGAGCATCCCGAGATGCATTCAAGAAGCACGGTGTATCCAATCTCGTTAGACACCACACAGGACATGGACTTGGGATGGAGGGGCACGAGCGCCCATTCTTGGACATCGGCTCTGAAGATGTGCTTGAGCCTGGAATGATCTTCTCCTGTGAGCCTGGCATCTACGAGAGAGGCCTTGGAGGCTTCAGGCATTCTGACACCTTCGTAGTGACCGAGGACGGTATCGAGGTTCTGACCAAGTATCCACGAGACATTGAGAGCCTCATCATCAACTAGTGAACCAGGAACTGGTGAGCTACGCAATAGGGGCACTGCAGAGTGCCATCTTGAAGTCGGCTGATTCCCCTCCGGAAACAAGATTATAAGGACTCGAGGGTGTCAGAAACCCGCAGGAACTCAACCAGAGGCTCAACCAGATCTTGCCTATCGATATCGGTACTTGTTCTGTCTTACGCCCTAGTTATCGAATCCCTGCAAACGCACTGATGTGAGCTACAATGAGTTATGAACGTGAGCCCGTTCTTGCCACAGTTGCTGAACTGAAGCCTCGCATGAAGAACATCACTATCACCTTCAAGGTGATTGAGATGGGCGAGGCTCGTGAAGTCTTCTCGCGGAAGGATAACGAAAATCATCGTGTTCTTGACGCTAGAGTTGGAGACTCTACAGGGACTGTGGTTGTGCCACTTTGGGACGATATGATTGAGAAGTTTGAGGTCGACTCTACCTACACATTGACCAACGGCTACACCGGCCTGTTCCAGGGACATCTTCGCCTGAACATAGGCAGGTACGGCGAGATTGCCGCTGCAGAGGCGGCAATTGGCGAAGTCAACAACGAGGTGGACATGTCCGAAGCAGAGCACGAGCGTGAGTACCGACCTCGTCGGTACGATAGGGGTGGCGACTACGGCGGAAGAGATCGTGGGCGAGATCGCCGTGAAGGCGGTTACGGAGGCTACGGTCGAGATCGTCGAGGTGGCTACTAGACCCTCCTAGAAATCAACTCAATCCTTTGGAGAGGTCAGTCCTCTCCATCCGCTTCTTTTTCGCTTGGCTATGCAATTCACCGCGCATACATCGGTAGCAACTTAAGCAGGATTTGAGGTCACCGTGCCATCGAGGTGTCCCGGTGATCGACGAAGCCACGAGTGGCAGTCTCAATGGATTAGATGCGCCTAGGCAGTCCAAGAGAGGCTTCTTGGGGCTTAGCGCTAATCTCTGGCGGCTTGCTGCAGTCATGGGCATCTCACAGATATCTGTAGCCTTGTGGAAGTGGGAGTTTGGCATCTTCCTTGAGGGCTTTCTTGAGCCATGGCAGCTTGGATTGGTCTTCTCAGTCGCTACTCTGGCCGGCTTGATCGGTAGTATCTCTGCAGGGTATATCGCCGACTTCATCGGGCGTCGGAAGACAATCGCCCTAGGTCTCATTCCTACTACCGTCGGCCTTCTCCTGCTATCCTACATTCCTCTCTGGCCGCTAGTAGCTATTCAGTACGGACTTGTCTGGTTCGGAATGAGCGCGGTCCGACTGATGTCAAGAGCAATGCCCGCAGATGAGATCGCCTCTGATGGAGGTCTGAACCCGGCGAGACGGATGATGATGGTGATGATGCCCCTCTGGTTCTTCGATGCTCTTGGTCCGTTCTTCGGGACATTCGCCTTCAGCGCGGGCTACCAATCCTCTGACCTTCATTTCGTCGGAGCTATCCTATCATTGTTTGCCTTTGTGTCAGCAATGATACTTGTCAAGGAGTCGCTAGGAGCAGAAGTCATCCAGAAAGCACGGATGGGGCCTAAGATCGCCATACGCGGCCTGGGAAACGAGTTCTGGCTTCTTGCTCTCGGGATGGTGGTCTTCTTCTTTGCTTGGTCAAGCTCGGTCCCGTATCTCGGAAACCTCTCTGTTGGGCCTTGGGCTGTGGACCGTGTCACCTACGGTCTGACATGGAGTCTCTTCTCCTTCGTGACAGCACTAATCATGTACCCGGCCAGTTCACTGACGGACAAGAATCTCAAACGAGCTCTGATGGCAGGAGTTGTGGGGAACGCCCTCATCTTCGTCTGGTTTGGACTCGGCGCAGGAGTGGTTCAGATGTATCTCATCAATCTCCTGTGGGCAGTGCCCTTCGTGCTTTGGATTGGAGCAGAACGCAGCATCATCGTACTGGTTGTCAGTGAAGAGACCAAGGGTCGAGCGCTCGGAACATACGATCTCTTGATGGGCATTGTTTCGATGGCCGCCCAAGCGTTTGGGGCAATCGTATGGGAGCAGACTGGAAGCCTTCGACTTGTCTGGAACATATCAGGAGTTCTAGCTCTGTTCTGTGTTGTCCTATTGGTGCCAATCCTCAGAAACATCACCAGTCTTGATACTCGCAAAGAAGTGGTCTAGACTCGCCAAATTCCTTTATGTATGAATACGACATGCTCTAGTTGACGATGGTTCAAGATGCCCGGGATATCTACTGACGATTTCCTGAAGAAGATCATGGAAATCTCACGCGACGGTGTTGTCCTGATCAGAGATGAGGCGATTTCTGCATGCAACACCGCATTCACAGATATGCTCGGGTTTTCTGTGGGAGACGTAATCGATACCGAGTTCGAGGATCTTGTGGACGCCGCTTCCCGACGAAAGGACGCAAAGATGATTGAGTCCTTCGTCACTGGTGAGGAGGTTGAGAAGTTCAACACCCGGTTGATGTCCGGCACTGGTCAAGCCATACAGGTCGAAATCAACCCCACGGTAGTGGAAGTCAAAGGAGAGAAGGCTGTTCTTGCATCAATTAGGAACCTCACAGGCAGCATGGCTTTGGAGTCTGCAGTCACTGAGCTTGAGAACAGGTTCGCCACTCTATATGATATGTCTCCTGTTGCCTATTTCACCCTGAATAGAGAAGGAGTCATTGAGCAGGTCAACAATGCGGCAGAGGAGTTACTCGGCTGCGGTCGTGGCGAGATAGTAGGAAGGAGCCTATCCGAGTTCATGCCGAAGTCGGAGATGACCTACGATCCCGCAAGTGACATTGTGCGCGAGGCAGTGCGCGGAAAGATGGTCACCAACCTCGAGCTGGAGATGGAGTGTCAGGATGGAAGAAGGATCTGGGCGAGCATCTCGTCGAGACCCTTCAGTAGCGGTGCTGGACTTCCAACTGAGATAGGCCTCACCGCTGTCGATGTCACACGAAGGAGGAACATGGAGGAGCGTCTTCGAGCAGAGAGTCAGCGTGCCAATCTCTACATGGAAGTAATGACACAGGACCTCAATCTCGTCAACCAGAACATTCTGTTCGCCCTCGAGGACCTCACAATCTCAATTGACCTTCCAGAGCGTCTAAAGAACCTCGTGAGCGAGACTGCTTGGAGTCTCAGGCGCGCGGCAAGAATGATAGCGAACATGGGAGTCCTCATCTCTCTTGATCAGGAGCCCCCTGAGAAGACCAAGACCCCGCTTAAGCCACACTTCGACAAAGCCGTTCGAGAGATCACCAGAGACTTCGCCTGGAAGACAATCAAGGTGAAGACTGATGTCCCCAAGAAGCCTCTCGAAGTGTCGGGGCATGCATTCATCTGGTATGCGTTCTTCAACATCATCCATCACTCTGCGAGTGCTGACACAAGTGATGTAGTGCAAATAGACCTCAAGGCCTCGCTTGACGAGTCTGGCGAAACGATTCGCATCGAGATTCTTGACAGAAGCCCCGGCATCAGAGACGAGCTCAAGTCTGACATATTCAGACGAGATGGCGCAGGACAGGACCAGCTGCAGGGGAGTGGCCTTGGCCTTACCGTTGTCGACCGCTACATTTCTGACCTCGGCGGAGAGATATGGGTTGAAGACAGAGTCAAAGGCAAGCCAAGCAAAGGTAGTCGGTTTGTCCTTTTGCTTCCCGTCTGGAAAGAGGAGATTGCTATTCCTCCAATCCTCTACTACAAGAGCGAGCACTGTGTCTTCTGCAATCCTGTCCTTGAAAGCCTTCAGGCGGTGCTAAGGGATATTGGAATAGGATCATCTGCTGTTCAGATTGTGAATGTAGACGATCCAGAATCAGGGGTGAAGGAGGGAGACCTCCCTGCGTTGCCCACGATTAGGATTGGGAAAAGCGAGCTGGCTGGATTCCAGTCAGAAGAGGACCTTCGGACCACACTTATGTCCATGATATTGATGTCTGGCGGATAGGCGGCCCGTTGTAGCCATTTATAAGAAGAAGTCCGCAAAGCATGTCTGAGGTGCATGTATTGGCAGATTTCATCGAGTATGAAACCGATTGGGGCTACTACATTGATCCATCGACTTTTGACATGCCGAAGATACACGGTAAAGTCCCAGTTGGCTCCGTTGTTTTGACAAAAGGACGAGAGACTCTGGATACGGGCGTCACGGTGGTTGTGACTGAGTACTGGGTTGCCAGGAAGGGCAAAGTCGAAGAGATTGATGGGAAGAGGGCAGCAAGTGAGATTCTTGCCGAGCAGATTCTCAAATACATGAGATCTCGGGGGTCATATCCTCCAGGGGTTGACAAGAAGAAGGAGTACTCGAATGGCAACGTCGACCTTGAGTACGCTGCGTCTGACTACGACAAGTTCACAATCAAACTCACTTCAAAGACCGTGGGTGGAAACGTATTGGATTTCTTGGACACACTTGAAACGGCAGGCCGAAGGAAGTTCAATCCCACTGATAACTGGCGCATCGAGACAGCGAAGTCAGGTCGAGCTTCGTGTAGGACCTGTGGCGCCAAGATTGACAAGGACACCCTGAGGTTTGGCGAGCCCACCTATTTCCAGGACCATCTCACATGGAAGTGGCACCACTTCGAGTGCATGGAGGAGGACCTTTGGGGCATCCCTGAGGAGAAGCTTGAGGGCTTTAGTGATTTGAGCGATGAAGAGAAAGCAACAGTGAAGAAACGGCTCTGGCTGTGACCTGTATCTGGTCTAGGGCCTTCAGCTATTGCCAAACATCGGGTTCCAGATGCTTCCTGCGCAGGCGTTCGGCTCTACGCTCTTTTGCAGCCTCGAATCTCATCCTCTCAGTGTCGTTTTCAAGTAATAGTCTTGGGACCTCAGTCGGAGTTCCGCTCTTGTCCATTGCGACATAGGTCAGGAACGCCCGGCACTTCTTGGTCTTCTCAGCAGTGACTGGGTCTTCAGCCTCGACCCTTACTTCAATCTCCATAGAGGTTCTCCCAACGTAGTTGACCCAGCCTTCAAGCATGACGATGTCCTGCTGTCTTGCGGGACTGAGGAAGTTCAGAGAGTCTATTGAGGCGGTGACGATGGCACTGCGACTGTGGCGCTTCGCGACTATGCCTCCGAGTGTGTCTATCCAGTTCAGGAGCCTACCGCCGTACAGCGTGCCGTTGTTGTTGACATCGTTCGGGTAGACTGTCTGCGTCATCGTGGTTCTTGATTCTGAAACCT
>JAEOUG010000179.1 GCA_016839445.1 Candidatus Thorarchaeota archaeon | reverse complement strand
TCACCCCCAGACTGTCTTGGGCTCTCGACGCCCTTCTTCACCTCACTTATCCGGCACATAGGGACCTGAACCACACTCTCGGATCTCCCCATCTCGGCCTGCCGGGCTTACCCCGGGCACCCGTCTCCTGCCTTCTACGGTTCATGCAGCTTCGGAGTTTTCGGGATGGTGAAGGACTTGACGTCCCCCGGGCACATCCAAAAGTGCTCTACACCACATGATACCTCAAGCAGAGCTTGGCTGCGACCAACTTCGCGGAGAACGAGCAATCACCAGTCTAGATAAGCCTTTTACCCCTACGCTCAGCTCAACGGAACGAGTTGCACGTCAGAACCCTTTCGGGCCTCCACCGAGCTTTCGCCCGGCTTCACCCTGGCCAAGCCTAGATCGACTGGTTTCTCGTGTCATGAGAGTGACTTCGCGCGCTTATCACACGCCGCCCCTCACCCGAAGGTTGCGGGCATGTCGGTTTCCCTTCGTTTACGGTTGTTCACCTTATCCTCGCCACGCTCATGAACTCCCTGGCCCGTGTTTCAAGACGGATGATGCCGACTCGATCCGCTCAGGTCCTACTACGCAATCACTCGCGCCTCGTTCCCCGAGCATCTCCTCTTGTAATCAGCATCCTTTGAGTAGACCAATGGTTTCAGGTACTTTTCACCCCGCTTCCGCGGCGCTTTTCAACTTTCGCTCGCGCTACATAGTTTACTATCGGTTTGGCTGAGTATTTAGGCTTCGCAGATTGTACCTGCGACGTTCACGCGAGACATCCAACCCGCGCTACTCGGGATCCACAGACATGCCTTCACTTTATGCCTACGGGGGTATCACCCTCTATGCCACGTCGTCCCAGACGACTTCGGCTTAGGTGAGGCGGCAATTGTCCATGGTCCACACACCACATCCCCCAGTACTCATCGCACTGGGATTCGGTTTGGCCTTTTCCCCTTTCGCTCGCTGTTACTCAGGGAATCACATTTGTTTTCTCTTCCTGCCCGTACTAAGATGCTTCAGTTCCGAGCGTTCCCAATCCAGGAGCGACCCTGGATCTGCACGGGGTATTAACCCGTACAAGGAAGTCCAATTCGGGAACCCGCGGATCAAAGACTTCATGCGTCTACCCGCGGCATTTCGCTGCTTGTCACGCCCTTCATCGGCTAGCCAACCAAGTCATCCACCACTGGCCGTATAGCGATATAGCGGACCTACTCATATGCTTGACACAGTATTGCCTGTTGTCACCAATTGTGAACATGATCATGACTGATCATGCCAAGGAGTGTGTATCATTTATCGTATCGATTGTGTACTCCATCCTCTGCTATCCCTGCACAATGGCCCTTCATGGTGCACGGCACCAGACCATATGCAGCGACGGTTCTCCAACGGGAATGACTCGTGATTGGTCTTGTCCCGATGAATCCCCTCATTGAGAGACTTCCACAATTGTGGGTCCCTCTCGGCGGAGCCTCAGAAGAGGTCTTCGAACCATGCGGCCCACCTTCCGGTGAGCGCTCCGCCAGCCTGACTGGCTAGCGATTTAAAGCTTGCTGTACGTCGAGGTTCGCCAGAACAGCCTCACGGCGTTGACGCCGCAGAAGACCTTCTCTACTCAACGTGAGCATTGTATCAGCTCAGGATTTGCGTATAAAGCTTACGCCAGATGCATCGGTTCAAGAGGCTCTCAGATAGCCGTGAGTCACTTCAGGGTGCTCTTCTGAAGCTCGATCAGTTCCCGGATCCCTCTTGTTGCCAAATCAAGCATCTCATCGAGAGCAGTCCGATGGAAGGTGGCACCCTCTCCCGTTCCTTGGACCTCCACGAACTCTTCATCACGCATGACTATGTTCATGTCAACATCCGCGCTTGAGTCCTCAAGGTAGCAGAGATCGAGGAGTACTTCCCCTTTGATGACCCCCACACTCACAGCGGCAACATGACCGACCAGAGGAATCTCTCTGATCATGTCCATGTCCTGCATGAAGTGGAGCGCATCACAGAGAGCAACGAAAGCCCCAGTGACTGATGCAGTCCTAGTTCCCCCATCAGCCTGAATGACATCACAGTCAATTCGAATAGTAATCTCACCGAGTCTAGACAGATCCACCGCGGCTCTGAGCGAGCGGCCGATGAGGCGTTGAATCTCCTGCGTGCGCCCGCTCACCTTGTAGCGGTTCATCCGCTCGGTTGTGGATCGAGGCAGCATTCCGTACTCTGCAGTGACCCACCCCTTTCCAGAACCATTGAGCCAGCCAGGAACACCTTCTTCCACCGTTGCCGTGCAGATTACTCTCGTTTCTCCAGTCGAGACAAGTACTGAACCCTCTGGGTGTTTCAGGAAATCTCGCTCAAATTGCACTGGCCGGAGCTCGTCGTTTGATCTGCCATCGCTACGGGGCATGGTGGGACCTCGTACCGACTGCGTCAAATCCTCTATTAATGAGTGTCGGGAGGCTGAAGCAGATAACTTTAATGAGAATGAGCCAGACTACTGAGGGAATAGGAAGGAGAGCATGCTGCTAAATGATGGACATCCATAGACGATACAACGCCGCCTTAGACGACACGGTCAAGGAGTGGAAGAAGAATGACCAGGTCGTTGGCATCTTTGCCTACGGTTCGTTCGTCAAGGGAACTGCCACGGCGGACTCTGACCTGGATGTCTGCTTGGTCTGGGATGGCGAAGAGGCTCCAGTTCGGCTCCTGTCAATGCACAAGGAGGTCAGAATCGACATGCTCTTCATTACAGCCGGCGAAGTTGAGGGGGTTCTTGAGCGAGAGATCACAGACGTTCTCACCATCGCGGGCGTGGTTGGAAGGCTTCAGGGAGCAAGAGTTGTCCACGACACAAAGAGTAGACTGAAGAAGTGGCAGGAGAAGGCATCAGCCTATGCTTGGCCAGATGCGGCTATTCAGGGCGTGAAGGAGAAGGCTCTCGCCCATCTCAACTCGGCTCTCAGGTATGCGGATGATGATGAGCCGGCAAGTGCCATCTACGAGATCCGAGAGGGACTCCTAGAACTTGGCCGGGTAATCGTTATGACGAATCACATATACCACATCTTGAGGCCTTCAGAGGTTCTCTCCGAAGTCAGGCTCCTAGACCCCATCACATACCAGCTATTCCTCAGAACCTACAAGCTGAAGGGGATGGATGAAACCAAGCTTTTGGACGTCCTAGACCAGGTGAAGAGCTGGCTAGATCGAGCTGAACAAGAGCTGGAGGAGATGGGTACAGAAGGAGACGCCGCTTTGGTCACAACTCTATTGGCGCAGGCACAGCGAGAATACTTCGGAGCCCTAGGATTGACATATGCTGGCGACTATGAACTAGCTGTATTGGAGATGCGCCAGACTGCCTGTTCTCTAGGAAAAGCACTAGTCACGCTGCGTGACTGGAAGTACCTAGAGAGTGCTGAGTTCTTGGCCACTTTGGAGGAAACAGACCCCAAGTTCTACGCGGAAGTGCTGCTGGAGCACGGCGCTTACGATATCCTCCTCCCCGAGATCAAGAGGATTATCGGAGAAGCAAGATTCATTGCCCAGCGACTCTGAGTGCCGTTTCTGAAGTTAGATTGATTAGGGCTTAGACATGCCGGTCCTTGTGTGAGCACAATGACAGACTCACGGTTTGAGGTAGTCAAGATTCTAAGTGTCCCGCTCACCAGAGACAAGCAGCTGGCTCTGGAGAAGGAGTTCGACCGATATGCTAGTGCCACCAACTGGGTCATGAAATTCATGGTGACGCAGCACATCACAAAGCCAGAGAGGGCAATTGAGGCACTTTCTGAATCGTTCGGTGCCGAGTTTGATAAGAGGCCCAGCTACCTGCAAGATGTAGTTAGGACTGCGAAGATTGAGATACTCGAGCACCGCAGACTGGCTCGGACTATACGTAGTATGCGTGACAAGAAACCCTTCTTCAAGGAGGGAAGAATGATTCTCTCACAGCCTATCGTTTCTGTGGGCAAGAGCGCTCTCATCTTCAGGTTGCCGGATCGAACCCAAATGCCGATACCATATGACAAGCGGAGTAGGAATCGCGAGGCAGATGTCTTGACTCACATTGTGCGAGGTGACAGTGAGCAGGGAAACCAGAGATACGACCGCGTCAGGTTAACGTGGAACAAGGAAGGCTTTGTTGGTATAGACATCAGGGCACGCCTAGACAAGATGAGGAGAGATTCTTAGGGAATCCAGGCAATCACCGTTCCAGAGAAGTCTGCTGAATAGAGACGACCATCCTTTGGACCCCACGAGAGGGCAGTCACGCCGCTAAGAATGGTACCCGTGTTCTTCTTCCGATTGCTCTTCAGTCGCCACACGATTACCTTCCGGTCCCAGCCGCCCGATGCCAGGTATGCGCCATCCGGGCTGATAGCTAAGGCACTTACAAGATCATCATGGCCTTCTAGGCGGGTGACGTCAGCTGGGTCCTCACGGTTCACGACAAGAATGGTCCCAGAGTGGAGGCCTAGAAACACTCGTGAATCGTCCTTCGAAAGCGCCATTGCTCGAACTCGTTCTCCCTGAGAGAGAATTGTGTGGTCAGCCTCGTACTTGGATACATCCCAGAGCTTGCACTCACCATCCCAAGAAGTCGTGATGAGACCGGTCCCATCATCAGTGAATGCCAGGCCTGAGACATCAGATCTATGCGTCTGGAGATTCCTTATGCACTTTAGTGTGCCCAGAGAGAAGATCTTGACCTCACCATCCTTGGCTCCTGCCGCACCCTTTCCTGCTTGGCCGGCTATTGCGAGAGCCTTGACCTCCGAGTTGTGCTTCAAGATGAGAGGCTCTTCCTTCCCCTTCTTTGGCCAGAGCCGAGTAGTTCGATCCCAGCTGGACGTGACTATCCGCGACCCATCCTTGAGAATAGAAACGGCGGCAACAGCACCCTCATGGCCCTGAATCGTCTGAATGATCTTGCCCTTCTTGGTGTCGACGAGAAGAATCCGCCCGTCAGTCGTTCCGCACCCCAGTGAACCACCCTTAGGAGCGGTGGATAAGCTTGTGACTGATGTCAGAGAGCCGTTGCTAGGACGGAGTAAGACTGCCTTTTCCAACTGACATCACCTAGGAGGGGCACCCGACTCCTATACCATACGCTGCCTAAAAGGTGTGTGTAACATCTACCTCCGCCGAAAACGGATGACGGTATAGGACACAAGTATGAGGGCGATTGCAGCGAGACCCGCATAGAGTAGAATCGGCTGGTCCAAGGGGTATGATGATGGCGTCCCCCCTGAAATGAAGACTTCCAAGACCCGCCCGACAACCGATAGGCTTCCAGCGCTACACTTGTCAGGAGTGTCCTCTAGAGTGTGCCAGTACCACGGGAATGGCACTTGGATGATGTCTAGTGCAGGGATGCCTGCATCAAGAAAGGGGCGATGGTCGTCAAGTATGCTAGTGGAATAGCTGCCAAGGAAGATATGGCCATACCCCATTTCGTCAGCGACATTCCAGACTATGTTCTGAAGAGAGTCTGTGGAACTGGTTTCCTTGGGTAGACGCAGGTTCGCATCGCCAACGATATCCAGAAGAATCATGGCACTGATTGAATCTCGCTCAGTCTGATTGAGTTCTGATACGAAGTACGTGGAGCCGCGTATCCAGTCCCAGCCATTCAAATAGCCGGAGTCCTCAGCGTCAAAGAACACGAACTTCACTCCAGAGCGATTCTCCATCGGGAGAACGCGAGCAAGCTCCATTAGAACTGCAACTCCGCTAGCGCCATCGTTCGCTCCTAGAATGGGGAGATTGTGGTTTGCCTGGATTGGGTCTTCAGTGGCGTTGGGTCTGGTGTCGTAGTGGGCGCCGAGTAGAACTGTGGTGTTGCTCGTTTCGGTCCAAGAAACTACAATGTTTGCGCACTCAGTTTCCTTGTACGTGAAGTTTTGGAGTGTCACAATCCAGCCGAAGGACTCAAGCACCGATTTGATGTACGCCCGACACAGTGACAGGTTGGCAGACCCTGGAGGGCGAGGACCGAAGTCACACTGAGCCTCGAGATACGAGTATGCGTTCACACCGTCGAACAACGGTGTGTAAGTGGTCTGCATGGGAGCGAAGGCAATGGATGGCATCACTAGCAAAAGGAGGACTGCCAGAGTCAACGAAGGCGCATTCATCATGTCATCCAGGCCAGAACCCGATTAAGAAGGTTTTCTGCTCTGATTGGATACGCGCGACCTGACAGCATGACGTATTATTCCAGGTAGACTACGCGGGAGCTTCCTCAGCACAAACGGTGGAATGCCTGCGTACCCGATCTCGCCCCTTGCCACCATAGCCATGATGTCTGATGCGAGCTTGTGCCCACTTATCTTAGACAACATTGACTCAGCGAATGACGCTCCCTTGCTACCAGCCCAACCCGCCATCGCAAAGTTCGCTGCAAACTCATCAGCACACTTCTGCTGATACCGGCTCAAGGTCTCTTCGTCGTGTTTCTCATTCATTGATGCCTCTGCAATGACTTCTGCGGCAAACACGCCGGATTGCATGGCGTACGCAATCCCTTCTCCCATCATGGGGTCGACGAATCCCGCAGCGTCGCCGATAAGAATGGACCTAACTGACACGTTTCTGCTACCCAGGCCATCTCCGCCCAGGAAGTAGGTCCTCTTGGAATCAGGGATTAAGTCGACTCCCGTCCTCAACTCCGTCTTCCGAACGAAGCTATCGAAGAGCGGGCGAAGGGCGGACATCTGATTCCCTGCTCCGGCGACTCCAATGGCCAGATGCTCCCGTTTTGGGAAGACCCACCCGTAGCTTATTCGGTCCTCAGCGGGTATGATCTCCAAGACTGATGGGTTGTCGCCGGTAGCCTGCATGACTCCCTCCTCCCCCACTAGGAAGTCGGCCTCCATCCCGAGACCTACCTTCGTCAAGTCCTTCCTCTTCGGCCGAAGTCCCAGCTCCCGACTGACGATGGAGTTCACTCCGTCTGCTCCTATTAGAAACTCGGAGGTGAAGTGAGTTCCATCCTCAAGAACGACCTCAGCGCACTCTTCCGACACGGCGGCCTTAGTGACACGGGCCGCTTCCCTTAGCTCGACGCCAGACCTCTCAGCCCGTCGGGCAAGATACTCGTCGAAACGGGACCTAAACACTGTCACTCCAATCATCTTGTCAGAGATGAACTCGGCCTGGTTGTTCCCCGGAAATATGAACCGCAGCCCATAGATACAGCGCTCCACCACAGATTTGGGAAGCTCCCCGTTTAGCAGTCGTAGTCCGTGGTACATCACAGCTCCTCCGCAGGGCTTGTCACGAGGAAGGCTGTGCTTCTCAAGGAGCAGAGTGGAGAGTCCTCTGGAATTGCACTCGAAGGCAGCTACCGTTCCTGCAGGACCGGCCCCAACAATGATGACATCGTAGTGCATATGCTCAGAATCTCCAACCGCGCTCAACCAAGGATGTAGTCAAGGTTCCAGTCTGATACAGCTCTACATTACTCTTACGTCATCTCTTGATGACTTCCAGTACATCGTCTTCCTCACCTGAGGCCGAGAGGACCTTGCTGCTGATTGTCGACTCAAACGCGGGGTTGATCTCGTATCCTACGGAGTTGCGCCCCAGTTCTCTCGCGACTCGCATTGTGGTCCCACTTCCTACGAACGGGTCCAAGATTGTGTCGCCGACAAAGGAGTAGAGACGGATACAGCGCCGGGGTAGCTCTTCTGGAAAGGGAGCAGGATGGTCTTCTGCCTTTGCAGACGCGGGCTGGAACTCCCAGATGGAGTTCTGAACCCAGTCTGTAAACTCCTCATGGGTGATTGCAGAGGCTTCCTTTCGCTCCTTGGCCACTCGCGGCCTGCGACCAGACTTCGAAAAGACAATGATCCATTCGTACGGGTACGAGGACAGGAGATTCGGAGGGTGTGGATATGATCCCCACGAGCTGAATCTGACAACCTTGCGCTTGTCCCAGATGTATAGGGAGTGAAAGTACACATTCCCCAAGGATTCGAAGAATACCTCCAAGTCTGTGAGGACTGTCTTCGTCACTCGACGCTGGAACTTCGATGTCTTTCCGCTGAGAAGGATAGGCATGATATTGACTATCAGTTTACCGTCAGGAACCAGAACACGGACACACTCCCCGAAGACCTCCTGAATACCAGTGAGATAGTCAGTATAGGATTCTGGACTCTGACCAATCCCATCCTCATTGCCATAGTCCTTCAAGCGCCAATAGGGCGGAGAGGTGACAACAAGGTGGATCGAGCGATCCTTGAGCTCCTTCATGGACCGGCTGTCTCCGAGGACAAGAAGATGGCGAGTCAATATCCTAGGCCCCCTGGCTACGGTCCCAGACCAGAATCTGCTCTCTTCTCCGCGTTCCATTGATTTGATCCCAAATGCCGCTCGCCGTTGAGGAGTACACTCTCTCAACAACATAGGGATCATTCCATGGTGCAATGTCCATGAAGAAGTCAGCGCCTCGAATCAGGCGCCCGTGTACCTTCTTGTCACCAACCACGAATATGATGAGGGCGTCGTCGCGTGCAACTCTGTCAATTGCGCGGAGGGCCTGTTTCATGTCCCTTCTATAGCTCGAGTAGCGCTGTATGAGGCCTTTGCGAACCTCAGACCTGTCGATGCCAATGATTTCCATCACAAGACGAGTGTAGTAGCCTGTGTAGTCGAGGGCATCGAAGTACGGAGGACTGGTGTAGACGAATCCCACGCTCCGTTCTGGAATCAACTCGTGAATCTTCCTTGTGTCACCCAGAATGACTTGGACTCCAGAGCCACCCCTGACATATGCAAGGTGTTTGGCCACCTTCCTCTCGAGAGTCTTGTAGAAATCGATCTTACGCAGAGGTCGATTGATTCGGCCGATGGAGTTCGACGTCCATAACCAGTTATTGCATCCTCTTGCGGCAACACAGATGGCACCATAGAAGGCAGAGAGCAGATAGTTGTTGAATATCGGCGCAACCTGTAGCACCCGCATAGTCTGCTCAGCGGTTGTAGGATGGAAGTACCGCGCGGGCCAATCTGGCATTGAGGGCGGCGTCGCCATTGACTTCGCCCTTCTCAGAGCTGCCTGAAGGCACTCAAGGACATCCTCAGGGACCAGTGGTGCAGTCTTCCCCCGGGCTATAGTGCAGGCGAGTGGATTGTTGTCAACTCCTATGGCCTTCATGCCGCGAAGCTGTGCCTCGTAGAGGATGGTACCAGTGCCACAGAATGGATCAAGTAGGACATCTTCGGGAGGTAGCTGGGCCACCACATGTGCGGCATCCAGAGCCGAGATCTTTCCCCTGTAGGGGTATATCCCATGGATTGACTTGGGGTTGCTGACCTGCCTGAGCCGAGGAAGGGATATCCTTGTCTGAGAGGAAGTTGTCTTCTCCGTTCCTACCTCGAACTCATGCATGAGTTAACTCATGTGAGAACCCTATTAAAAACTCAGGCACTATTCAGATGTCTCTGCAGGTTTCGCATCCGACCCTTGGCCGAAGCCCAAACCGACGCATAATCTTCCCTCCAGGTAGCTCAGCATTCTCTTCCGGAGCACCTGATGTCTGAAGAGGGATGCTTCTCTGGCCAACTTGAATGAAGCCATACGCTTGGATGAGCATCTGTGAAGGTATGTTCTCCTCAAAGACCTCGATGTAGACCTCCTCCACTCCAGATTGGAGGAAGAACTCGGTTGCTCGTTTGATAAGCGCTGTGGCAACGCCTCGTCTGCGCCTACTGGGAAGCACTCCTATTCCAGTTATCTCACCATAGATGGCGTCCTCTTGCTTCTCGACAAAGCAGGCGATGAACCCTGAGAGTTTTCCCCACATCCTCACAATGAAGATTCCTTCAGGGTCCAGCTGGAGCGCCTGTTCAACAGTGAGTGGGCAGAAAGGGTCGGGTGATGCCAGAAAGCAGCGGTTGTACAGACTCACGAACTCCTCGACCTCGGAGGAGTTGAATTGCTCGACGTGTATGTAGTCAGGCACTGTTTTCTGAGTCCACCATTCTTCCGCGAGTTCCAGAGCCTCTTTGGCCTCGGCCTTCATGATCAGATATGACCTAGTCTGATTGGCTGAACTCACGTCGCCTCTCTCTGTCGCCATCAGATTGTCCCTCGGGGTCTTAGGGGTTCCCTACTTCAGGATCTTGTCAACAGCGGCGGCTGTTGCCTGAATGGTCTTGCCAATGGCCTCTACAAGAAGAGGGTCCTGCTCACCCGTCTTCTCGCTTTCGACTTCCTGTTCGCCCTTCTGTGCACCATGAAGGTTTCCATCGCAGGATAGAATAGATGCAGCATCAAGACCTCTTGTCTGGGCAAAAGTGAAGACAAGGGAACTCTCCATCTCGACGCATTTGACATTGGCTCTTGTCCACATCTCTAGGGGATCCTTCTCTGGACTTACGTAGTAGATGTCGCTAGTCCAGCAGATACCAGAGTGAACCCGCTCGCGGGGTAGTAGTGCTGTGATTCCATCGAAGAGGGCATTGTACCACACAGGAGACGCCACTGCAGGATATTCAATCGGAGCATAATTGAGACTGGCTCTCTCGTCGCGAATGCATGCCGTTGGCACAACGACGTCCCCAACAGTCACGGCTCTGTCTATGCCACCGCAACTGCCGATGCGGATGAACACTGAGGCTCCAAGGTTGGCCAGTTCCTCGATGCAGATGTGAGTAGATGCCACACCCATACCAGTCCCCGAAATCGTGACGGGATTCCCCTTGGGTGTATACGCTCGATATGTCACAAGACCCCGATACCGGGAGACCTCCTCGCCATCCTTCATCGCGGCTGCGATTCTGGGAACGCGGTCAGGGTTGCCTGTGATAATCGTGACTTTCTCCACATCGCCCTCACCGACTCTCAGATGTGGCTGCACACGT
>JAEOUG010000026.1 GCA_016839445.1 Candidatus Thorarchaeota archaeon | reverse complement strand
TCACGTTGAAGAAGACGAGATTGTCTGGATGAATCTCGTAGCGAGTGATGGTGAGTACGCGGTCAACAGAGACACCTTGGAGGAATACGATCTGGAGCTGATCGCGGACCCAGAGGACTTGATGTTCTTCTGCAACGGACAATACTCAGTGACACACATGATGTTCAAGCGGAACCGGTTCGGACACAGGAAACTGCGTTTCAAAGGCAGAGCATACCGTAAGCTCTTGGCCCTACCGAAGATATTAGTCCTGGACAAAGTAGAACGCTAAGGAGATGCTGTGACATGGTCAAGTTTGGATCTCAAGAATGGGCAGACCTCTTCAAAGAGGCAGTGAATGCGAATGAGGCATACGCCAAGGCAGCGGACTGGTGGACCGGTGACTTCATCTTCCAGATAGACCCGGCCGGCGGACTCAAGGAGCGAATACTGGTCTACGTGGGTCTCTACCATGGGAAGTGTACTGGCTGCAAGGTCCTAGACAAGAGCGAGAAGTACAGGCTGCTCGAAAAGGGTGAGGAGCCCTCGGGGCAGCCTTATGAGGTTGAATACGTCTATGCCTCGGCGATTGATGTCTGGGAGCAGCTGTACCGAGCAGAACTGGATCCGATACGAGCGCTGCTCTCGGGAAAGGCCAGTGTCACTGGCGACATGGCGAAGGTCCTGAGGGCTACGGAGGCTGCCAAGCAACTGGTTGCCAGCGCCTCGACCATAGAGACCCAGTTCTACGACTAGGTGGGCATGTATTCGTTGAGGTGTTCACAGCTTGCTGAAAGGCTACATGCGTAGGATTCTACGTGTCGACCTCTCCGAGGGCACAATCTCAGAGGAGTTTCCAGACGAGCAAGTTCTCAGAGACTTCCTTGGGGGAGCAGGTCTCGCGACATACTACCTTCTCAGAGAAACAGCGAGAGGGATAGACCCTCTCGGGTCTCAGAACAAGCTGATCTTCATGACAGGGCCGCTCACTGGAACCCAGTCTCCGAGCGCGGGTAGGTACAGCGTTGTGGCCAAGTCACCGTTGACCAATCTCTGGGGTCAAGCCAACTCTGCGGGATTCTGGGGAAAGGACTTCAAGCGCTCTGGATTCGATGGAGTGATCTTCGAGGGTGAATCCGAAAAGCCAGTATATCTTCTGACCGAAGACGGAAGAGCAGAACTGAAGAACGCTGGAGACCTGTGGGGACTGTCGACCTCAGAAACCACGAAGGCCCTCAAGACCAGACACAGCTCCAAGCACAATGTCGCCTGCATCGGCGCTGGCGGGGAGAATCTCGTCAAGTACGCCGCGATAATGAACGACTGCGACGAGGAGTACTTCGGCAGGGCCGCTGGAAGGTGTGGCCTGGGTAGTGTCATGGGCTCCAAGAAGCTGAAGGCCGTTGTAGCACATGGAAAGAGCGAGATTCCCATTGCAGAGCCGGAGGAGTATAGGACCGAGGCAAAGAAGAGATTCGACTGGGTCAACCAGAGCATCCTGAAGATGACACTAGAGACCTATGGTACCGCAACCATGGTTGACTTGTGCCAAGTTGTGGGTGGGCTCCCAACCCGCAACTTCCAGACGGGTGTCTTCGAGGGCGCTGAGAGCATCAACGGCACTGCAATCAATGACACAATCCTCGTGAAGAGAAAGCCCTGCTTCGCCTGTCCTATAGCATGCGGACGTGTTGCCGAGATTCCAGAGGGACAGTTCAAGGGACGGGGTGAAGGTCCTGAGTACGAGTCCATAGGAGCCTTTGGCAGTATGTGCGGAGTAGACGATTTGGAGGCCATCACCATGGCGCACTTCCTCTGCAACGAGTACGGCCTTGACACCATCTCGACAGGAGTGTCTGTCGCCTTTGTCATGGAATGCTTCGAGAAGGGCATTATGACAAAGGAGGACACGGGAGGAATCGAGTTCGCTTTCGGCGACAAGAACCTCATCGTTGACATTGTACCAGTTATCGCCGCTCGCAAGGGCTTCGGAGACATCATGGCTGAGGGCACGATGCGGATGGCGCAGAGGTTCGGGAAGGGTTCCGAGCATTTCGCCATGCATGTTAAGGGACTGGAGCTTCCAGCCTATGACAGTCGTGCTGCGAAGATTACAGGTCTCGCCTACGCCACCGCCATTCGAGGTGGAGACCACATCACCGCATGGATTGAGGGACCAGCCTTCCTCTCCATGCCCTTCATGATCGTAGACGACGCCGACATCGGGGACCCCCAGCAGGAGATACCTGAGAAGTCGGCCATCCTGAAGGACTTCGAGGACGCGTTCCAGATCTTCGACGCTGTGGGTGCATGCAAGTTTATGGGTATAGTGATGACCGCAGAGGACTGGGCGGTCTTGATTTCGAAACTAATGGGAATGGAGCTCTCATCTTCGGAATTCCGGAAGACAGGAGAGAGAATCTTCAACCTTGAGAAGATCTACAACCTCCGAGAGGGGGCAACACGCAAGGATGACACCCTGCCTCCTCGATTGCTGAGAGAGCCACTCCCAGAGGGCCCTGCAAAGGGCCAGGTAGTCGACCTCGACCCTATTCTTGAGAGCTACTACCACTTCAGAGGATGGGACAGCCATGGACGCCCAACTAGAGAGAAGCTTAGCGAGCTAGGTCTTGAGTGGGCGGCGGAGTATCTGTCCTGAGGCGAGAGATGAACACGATGAGCGGACCATATGGCGAGATGCCCTGGCTGAAGTCCTACGCACTCGGGCCATTCAAACTAAAGCATTCAATGGAACCATATCCAGAGGTGAATGTGTATTCGTTCTTGGAGAATGCAGCCGAGGAATTCCCGGACAACATAGCATGTGTCTACCTCGATGAAGAAACAACGTATCCAGAGCTCAAGGACAAAGTAGACAGACTTGCATCCGCACTCGAAAGACTCGGTGTGAAGAAGGGCGATGTCGTAGCAAGCGTCCTACCTTCATGTCCCGAGGTCATTGTTGTAGACTACGCCTGCATGAAGCTTGGTGTAGTCCACGCACCTCTAAGCATCCTCCACAAGGCGGCTGGACTTCTGCATGAGCTCAAGGAGTGCAGGGCAGAGACCGTGATCTGTTCTCAGAGGCGGGTGGTTCGTGTGAGAGAGGTTCAAGCAGAGACCTCCGTCAAGACGATTATCTACACTCCCACGCGGGTCTTTCCTGACTACAATACGCCTGAGCCCATTCAGGAGGAGCAGGACAGCTTCCTTCTCGAGGATCTCATCCGTCAATCGGAGCCTCTCACTACCAGAGTGGAGATCAATGCAAAGGAGGACGTTGCGCTGCTACCGTTCACTGGTGGGACAACAGGTGAGCCTAAGGGCACCATGCTGACCCACTACAACCTCACATCGAATGTAGTGCAGACTATACACTGGATGATGCAGCCGCTGCAAGCTGGACTCCGAGGAAAAGGCGCAACTGCCCTCTGTGTGCCAATCTACCACATGTATGGACACTGGGCGATACATGCCAGCATCTCTTGGGGGCTGAAGATGTTCCTGTTGGACCCACGCGACATGGTGAGAATCGTTGATGTCATCAATGAGAAGCGTCCGGCTATCGTCTTCGCAGTTCCAGCCCACTACACATTCTTCCTGAAGATGCCTCTGAAGAAGGGGCAGATCTTCTACTACTCTGCCGCCGCGGCCCTCCCGCCCGAGCTTGCTGAGGAATTCGAGAAGGTAGCAGGTCTACCTATGGGAGAGGGATATGGGGCCACCGAGGCATCCGGAGGCGCAACCGTCAATATCTCTGCATTCTCTAGAGTGACTGGATTCATGAAGGAGGTCAAGCGAGGAGTGGGGGTCCCACTTCCAGACACCCAGGTTCGCGTGGTCGACCCGGAGACAGGAGAGGACTGCCCACCCGGAGAGCCTGGTGAGTTGTGGATAAGGGGCCCTCAGTGCATGCTAGGTTACTGGCCCAAGACTGGCATGGGGCTTACTCCGGAGGGGTGGCTGAGAATGGGAGATGTCGTCGTGATGGACAGTGATGGCTACTTCACGGTGGTCGACCGCATCAAGGATATGATCAATGTCTCAGGCAATAAGGTCTACAGCCGGCTGGTCGATGATGCCCTCCATGAACATCCGGCCGTTGAGTTTGCTGGTGTGATAGGAGTTCCCGACCCGGAGAGGAAAGGCAGCGAGCGAGTGAAGGCGTTCATTCAGCTGAAACCAGAATTCAAGGGGAGAGTCACAGAAGAGGAAATCATAGAGCACCTGAGGGGCAAGCTCCAACCCTACGAGATTCCCAAGTATGTCGAATTCAGAGATGTCCTTCCTCTGACTCATATCATGAAGATCCACAAGAAGGTCCTCAGGGAAGAGGAACTCGGAGATGACCGAGTCAGGTGAGTTGACGCTACAGCAGAAACACTGCCGGGAAACGAACTCCGTCAAGAAGGCTAGTCAGTCTTGAGATGTGGCGAGAGGAGTGACTTCTCCATCCAGACCTGATCGCCCCAGGGTTGATCCGTCCGCTTGTACTCCTTGTAGCCCAGTTTGCTGTAGAAGGAGATCGCCCAATGTGCACCGCCGTCTGTTTCTAGAATCATGCGTGACACCCCCCGCTTCCGTGCATGTTCTTCTAGTCGGCTCACGAGTGCAGACCCGACCCCTACCCTCTGCTTCTCAGGAAGCACAAACACCCAACCTAGTTGACCGTCGCCATCCTTCCTGACGATGAGGGCACCGACTCCCACGGCAGACGCCTTGGCCCTGCAGACAAAGAAGGTCAGGTCCATCTTCGATAGATATGTCTCCAGTTCATCCAGTGTCAGAAATGGCTCCTTGTAGTATTCTGCAGGAATCACAGATTCATAGAGCCGATCAGCATTCACGATGTTAACGATGGTCTCATTGTCGGCGGGGCATGCCTCCGCCACATCATAAGATTCTGTCATCCTCGCTCATCCTACCCTAGCGCTTGGAAGACGACACACTCCTGCCTTATGAATCTCCTCACGCCCTAGTAGTTCTCATCTGCGCGCCAGCCGCTCTCCTAAACGCATCAGAGCACTTCGCGGTGGCATCAACGTTTCTTGCGAAGGAAGGCAGCAATCACTACCAGGGCCGCTGCGCCCAGACCAGTCAGCAGAAGGGGATCCGGTCCTTGGTAGGAGTACGTGCCTTCTGTAGAACTCGTGCCGGGTCCGGAAGTTGTCAGTGAAGAAGAGGTGGTCTCGCTTGATGTGCCCGTGGTCGTTGTGGCCTCTGGGTCATAGATGCCCAGGACATCAACTTCAAAGTAGAAGTGATTCACTCCCCCGTACACACTCATCCACTGGGGAACAACCTCTACTATCGCTACGTTTCCAGGAACCCATGGGGCCATCGCTTCCGCCCCGAGGTTCCACTTGTATTCTGCTATGACATTCCCATTGATATCTTTCACGAGGAATTGGTCTCCTGGCGGCGGGTAGACCTTGAGGAAGTGAAGCTGAATCATATCGGCCCCCATCATCGAGAATATCCAAGTCATCCGATCCTGCGTAGTGACACCCTCGATGACCACCTCAACAATGGGGTCAAGCACCTCCTCGTAGGTGGGTGTGAGATCTGCGGTCAGCAGACTAGATATGTAGTAGAACTCCCCCTGAATCCCGGCTCGGACGAGGGACGTGACATGGCTCGGGAATGAGTGGTCCAAAACGTACTGACGAGTGAACTCATTGGCCCCCTCTTCCACCATTGCTGACCACGACGAACCATCAAAGTAGAAGACCTCGTCAATGGTCCTCTTGTCACTATCAAACACCGTAGCATTGACGGTCACGGCGCTGTCGTAGGCATAGGACGAGAATTCCGTGCTGACATCGACAGATGTGCTATTCTGGAGAAGCATGATGTCGTCTAGAGCCTTCGGCGCATCACTCAGGACGTCTACACCTGTTGCGGTGACTAGGCAGGTGTCCTCCAGACGTAGAAACCATCCTGCTTCGAAGTAGAGGTAGATCTGAATCCCTAGGATCATATCCTCAGTCAACGACATTGGTTCAGTTTCATTGGACAGGAGTGGCTCCATGATAGTGAACTCACCGATTGCGTGACCCCAGAAGTAGGAATACGTGACATCAGGACGCGCAATGTAGGAAGCCAGTCCAGACTGGACAACTCCATCCAGATGGGAGACCAATACTCCCGGAGCCATCTCCGCAATGACTGCAAGCTCGGTGTCAAGTACTGCTGAATACGCATCAATCATCTCTTGAGTTGCAGACTCATACAAGTACGTCCTCGACACGTCACAGCACTGTCCGTTCACGCGAGCTCCCGCTCTCACGGTCTGGATGGGTTCGACTGCAGGATTGACTATGTGCCCTGCATCATCGTTCGACTTGCCATAGGGCCAGTCGGCTTCGTCCCGCGCCATTACGACGGTGGGATAGCTGAGTGCACCATCCGAACCCTCCGCTCTCATGACAGCATCGATATGGTTTGTGAGGTTCAATTGAGTGAGTGAGTTGTTGTAGGCAAGGACTAGCTGGTTTCTCACGTCGGATAGTGCAAGCGAGGTAATGCTCGCTGCCAAGGCAGCGTCCTCAGCAGCCGTGAGTTGGAGAGACGCTTGGATCGGCGACCCCACAACTGCACCTGAACTGGGTGGCTGCACAGATAGGAGGACAAACAGACATGCAAGGACGGGCCATGACCTCAGCCTATCTCACCGTGGACTCAGTCAGACGCCTCAGTAATGAAGAGACCCTTCAGAGCAAGAGTTCGCTATTCCCGGAGCGGGTCCATGCGTCGGGAAACCATGACTCCCACCCCGATGAGTATCACGATGCCCACAGGAATCAGGAACCGTAGATCGAGGGCGTGTCGTATGTCAGACAACTGAGGGTCTGTCCCGAGTAGATACTCGTCCAGGTTGTTGACCAGGTCACCGTCTGGGTCTTCAAGAGAGTCGTCACTAAGGGGGTCAAGGCCGTGTTCAATCTCCCAGGAGTCACTCATACCATCAAGGTCGCTGTCTTGGTTCTGCGGGTCCAGTCCCAGCTCGTATTCTTCAAGATTCGTGAGGGAATCACCATCGGCGTCAAGAGCGACATCGTCGGGGTCCATAGGGTCAAGACCGTTGAGGACCTCCCAGAGGTCGGGGAGAGTGTCTTGGTCGGAATCAGCGCTGGTCTCGTCAGTGCCCAAGATGAATTCCTCGGCATTCGAAATTCCATCACTGTCATCATCTAATTCGAAGTTCTCTGCTCCGAGCCAGTGCTCGTAGGTGTCTTTCACGCCGTTTCCGTCATAGTCCGACTCGAAGCTCACCTCAATCTCAATGCCGATTGCTGTGGATGCAAGATTGCCGACCACGACCCTGTAGACTCCGTTAGTGCTCACGTGGGTGCTCATGACCTGCTCCATTTCCCAAGCGGATGTGTCGGTTCGCATGATGGTGTCGATGAGGACGCCTTCAGGATCATAGATGTTGAAGCTTGCACCTCCGCCGTACCACCTGCAGCTCACGTTGATGTCGGTGGGTGTGCTGATGGCGAGTCGAAACTCATGAACGAGGCCTGCGTTTATCGTCTTGTACTTGTAGAAGGAGTTGACCTGACCGTATCCGTGACCCATAATGTAGGCCATACTCGCCGAGATATCTCCCGCCAGCTCCCGGCCTATCCCGTAGTTGTAACCAGGGGCTCCGTAGACGTCGCCAGGTGTCTGATAGGTGTAGTCACCCGCGAATCCAGACT
>JAEOUG010000178.1 GCA_016839445.1 Candidatus Thorarchaeota archaeon | reverse complement strand
TGAGTTCCGGCAAGAAATCGACATCATCATCCAGCTCACCGTACATCCCGTTGTCATTGTCATCCCAGGTTCCATCCAAGCACTCGTAATAGAGGTCACTCGGCTCTGTGCCGTTGTCAAGTCCAGGCCCCCCAGCAGGGTCTACGACTTCACGCACTGGCATAATATCTGCGTCCCCAACGAGGAGAACGTAGTCCGTGCTGTTCTCGGTGTAGCTAGCACTAATGTAGTCTCGTACTCTGCTCGGCCCGTCGCCAGACGGGAACTGGACGTAGATATCCTCCAATGACTCGACGAAGACATCGAATCCCAGGAGAGTCTTCCAAGCAACAAAGGCAGACAACGAATCCAGAAAAGATTCGGGAGCAATGATTGTGTAGTTTCCAACCTCGGCTCCAGAGTACTCTGGAGAGGGGAAGACCAACTCATCAGCCGTGACTGCTCTATCGAACACAATCACGACTTCCGTGCGAAGTGCAAGTTCGGCAGACTTCGAAACAGGGTTATACTTGAGAGGATACAATGACAAGAGAATCCCTTCATCGCCCATTTGCTGTACTTCTTCGTATTGAAGCGGTTCATCTCTGGTGAAGGCGTTTCGTGAGTAGATCTCATTGTCGAGGTAGAGAGACCGATCAACTACTGAGTCATCGAATATCGCAAGTGGACGGGGACCGGGCACAACATTGAGGCCGTTCAGGATTTCCGATTCGGATATCTTGGTGTTGACACGGAGAACCGATGCACCGTCCGGCATGCGAATGAGGAGGTTCCTGTACGGAAGTGATGGTGAGCCTGCGATGGTGGATACCTGGCATCCAGGAATCAGCATAGAGTCGAAATCGCCCTCATCGAAGGAGTGAGTGACTAGCGAATAGCTGCCTAGAACCATGGTTATAGTGAGTCTGTTACCATTGACTTCGAAGTCAAGCGTGAGTCCGCTCCCATGTGCTTCGTAGTAACGGGTAGTCCTCCACGTAGAATCAATCATGACTCCACCTTGACTACTTAGCAGATCTAGGAAGTCAAACAGAGACCCATCATCCATGGGCTTGTCTAGCTCCATGAACGGGTCGTCTGAAGCTGCGTTGCTCGTTCCTTCAGTGCTTCCACCTGTAGCATCGAAGCCGCTAGTCGCTATCTGGGGTAAACCTTGAACCGACAGAAGCGGCGAACCCAACATTATGCAAAGCGTGATGGCGCAGAGCATTCTTACAATCCGGCTGTTCACTCCAATCTCCTCGACACGTAGACGGCGTGCGCAGTGATTTCACTAATCATTACTGCCCCGATCTATGAGAAGGACAGTGGCATGAGTTTTCCCTTCCTGCGTCACGACAAGTGGAAGTGCGCCCTGAGTGCTTATAAAATCTTAGCGCCGTTAAGACCTGAAGGAGTGGTGTTCGAACCAGCAGGACTGACTCTCCGGGGATAGAAAAAGAAGGAGGGGGCTGGGGAGCCCAGCCACGATTACTTCTGCTCGAAGTGCACTCTAGTTGTCGGCAAGACTAGGTAGACGAAGCAGATTATGCTCAATACGACGCCAGGGTAGTTATCGCCAGCGAAGTACAGGAAGATAGCTATGATATTGAAGATGACAGCCATCATCCATCCAGCGTAGTCCTGTTTGATTATCATTGTGTACAGCCAGAAACCAATCACGGCAAGAACCACGCCAAGGAGAGAGAGGTCATTCTCCCAAATTGCGTACTCTACGCCGCCAACAATGAGACCGGTCAATGATTCGATGAGAATCAGCCAGCCAGCCCATGTCACTTCTTTTGGTCTCTGGCCTGCAGGCGTGCCTGCATCAGCCATCGGGATTTCCGCCATATTGAATCACCAAGACCTCGTCAGTGTGCAGACGGGCTCATAAAGACTCCGAGTCATCTTCGGACTCTCGGCTCTCATCGTACTCATGTAGCACGGACCAGTTAGGGGCATAAGAGGCAGGTTCGAGGTCTCTCTGTTCCAGTTCGAGACCCTCGGTTTCAGCCACTTCACGTCGAAGTGTGTATGACTTCACTCCTTCCCACCAGAGGTAGGCATTCAGGTCAGCAGAGAATTCACCCTGATACCTCTTGCAGTCACCCACACAGAAGATTTTCTCGTCCCTGATCTGGAGCGTACCGCCACACCACTTGCAGAAGATCTCAGACCCGTGGGCGTGAAGGCACTCTTCTGTGACACCGACAAAGAAGACTGTGTCATCGAGATTGCAGACGCCCCATTTGCCGCTTGCTCTATCCATCTTCGACCAGAGAGGTTCCTTCTCTCCCTGCGGCCTCGTTTTCAAAACTTCTGGTGCTCTTGGCTTGGTATCAGGTTTGTCAGGTTCTTCTGTATCATCAAAGTCAGACAGTCTCGTCTGAACAGTCCGCCTCATACTACTCTGTACCTGTGCCAGTAGATAAACTCCAATCAACTGCACTTTCAACACTCATTTGTCCTCAGACTCTCATCTCATCAAGGAGGCCATTCTGCAACTTCAGTCACATACCCACATCGATCACATACACCGCGCTCCCCAATCTTCACTTCCAGACGCACTTGGCACTTCGGACACCATAGGAGGATAGACGGAGGGGGAGGATCTGCATAGCTTTGTGGCCATTCTGCAACTTCAGTCACATACCCACATCGGCCACACACGCCGTGTTCCCCAATCTTCACATCCACACGCATTCCGCACTTCGGACACCATAGCACGATAGACCTTTGAGGCGTCGGCGCTGGAGCACCAGGCTTTGTAATCAATCGTAGAGGCGCGCCACACACGTGTCCAATGACCAGAGCGATGATCATGATTATGATAACATCAAAGAACCACTGAGAACCAGGGGTTGCATAGACGCTTCGCTCGGTTCCCGTGAATATGACTTCCCAGGCAACCACGACGATTATCGACGAACAGCAACCATAGCCCAACGCCGTGTCTGAGCACGGAATCAGATTGAAAATGCTGCCAGGGTAGTTCCCCTTCGCCTTGATATCTGATCTATCAACCGTCGCGACGATGATGATCAATGGAATAAACAGAACCAGAGAGAGAATTACCACCAGCAAATAGTCCAACACAATGCCCGCCCTCTGTTCTTGCTGTAATCAGCCGCGGTATTTTAGTCTTCGGAGAGGAAGCCTGAACCCAATGGGGAGTCTAGGAATCCTGGAAGAACGAGGGGAATGGCCCGCCGTTGGCTCGCTCTATCCTGCATCTATCGCCAGTAACGAACTCCGCTCAATCAACTCTGCGACGAGAAGGAAGAAGCTTCCCAGATCGCTTCACGTATTCCAGGTATTCTTCGCCAAACTGGTCTATCATCATCTGCTCCTCCTCCGGGATTCTTCTGTAGTTGACCCATATCGTGAAGAGGAAGAAGACCGCGACAAGGAGGTCTAGTGAAATCAGGACTAGTCCGATTGTGTAGACGAAGACTCCCAGATACATCGGGTGTCTAATCCTCTCGTACGGGCCAGTCGTAATCAGCTTGTGCCCTTGCTGTAGCTCCAGCGCGATGGACCACTGTGTGTCTAGGTGTCTGTGAACCCAGGCCAGAAAGAACAGAGGTAGGACTGCCAAGAGAACACCGAGCCACTGGACCCACTCGCCCACCGGAAGCCGTGTCCATGTCCACCAAGGAGGAGAGAGAAGGTATAGAACAAGGCCAATCATACCAATTGTGGTAACCACCGTAGTCAACAACAGGAATCCCCTTCCCATATCCTTCATGGAAGTATTGAGCTTCCCCATGACTCCAGCAACGCTATCATGCGTCTTGGTCTTGCGTCCGTAGTAGCCCCTCACGACACCAAGAGCTAGCCAGAGGGCTAAGAATGAAACCCTGAAGAAGAGGCCGGAAACCATGGTCAGACACTCCCTACGTGCAGCATGTTAGACGCATCTAAGTTAAAGAGCCTATCGAACTGAGAAATCGCGCGTCAGAGCTGGCGCCTCACTCCGTCGGCACGTTCTTATCGTAGTTCATCTATTCATATGGGTTATTCTTCCAGAGAAGAGGTGTAGCTCTGGAGTGGTCGGTGGTCGAGATGGGTAGTCTTCACTTATGTCGGCAAGCGATTTGTGTCGTATGCATTGTCTTTGTCTTCACGTCCGCAATCCCTCTGCAAGTGGGTGTGGAGGCTTCGCTAAGCGCGATTGATGGTCAGCCATGTGATACATTTGAGTCAGCCTCCCGTACGCTCCCGCCTGCTGTCATGAGGGCCGCAATGGCATATGATAACGAGTCAGATAGATTGGTGTTATATGGAGGCGAATATGAGTCGATGCTGAGCAATCAAACGTGGAGTTACGACTTCAATAGCAACCAGTGGACGAGTATCACCCCGGCGGTGTCCCCGCCGCCCCTATCCTACCATCAGTTGGTCTATGACAGCGAGTCGGACTTGGTTGTGCTGTTTGGTGGTATCACAGTAAACAGCGAAATGGATTCGGTCTGGAATAATGAAACATGGACCTATGACCTGAATTCCAATACTTGGACTCAGATGTCCTCTACGCCCTTTGCTGACAGCTACTGCACCATTTTCGGCGTACGATTCGGCACAGGATCTCATTGTTGCCTACTACGGACCTGAGGCCGAAACTTGGACCTACGATGTCAATTCAGATATGTGGACGAACGTGACTACCGAAGCAAGCCCTGGCAGACGAGTATACTCGGGAATGGCCTATGACGAGAAGGCTCAGGCTTCAATACTCTACGGCGGCGGGTGGGGGGTCATGGGTCTGCGTGACACATGGGCCTACAACTGCAGCTCGAGTACTTGGACACGCATTGAGGTGCCTTCTTTCCCAGATAACGGACTGCCGTTCGTAATGTCCTTCGACTCTCACGCGGAGCGGGTCATCCTGTTCTCATGGGGCGGAACCTGGACATTTTCCAGTGGAACGAACAGCTGGTATGACATGAACCCAACAACAGGTATACCTGGCTTTGAACTAGGAGTGTGTTCCTTTTGTATGGCCTACGACTGCGAGTCCGACAGGACTGTCCTGTTCGGTGACTCTGGCGGCAGGGCAGAGACCTGGGCGTACTCCTATCAGGACAACACATGGATGAACATGGCATGGGTAGATGATGGGGTCTTCAGCTTCATCGCCTATGGGGATACTAGAGGCGACGGGGCTGAATCGGTCTCACCCCTCCATGAGGATATCGTCCAGCTCTTCTGTCAACATGATCCAGAGTTCGTCATCCACACGGGCGATATGGTACGTTCTGGTGCAGAGGCCTACCAGTGGGACGACTTCAACGACACAATCTCGGTCTTGTGGAACCTTGAGATTCCCATGTATGGAGCGCCTGGAAACCATGAGATCTACTCGGATGGTGTCACACCCCCGGATGAGGGCCTTGTGATGTATCAGTCGTTCTTTGATTACACCGACGTCATTGAGGAGCCGGGAGAAACCGAGCTCTTCTACTCCTTTGATGAACATGGGATACACTTCATCTCTCTAAACACAGCCACAGATTGGGTGGGAGGGGAAGGCTACGTCTGCGCCACTGAACAGATGGAATGGCTCGAGGATGATTTAGCGGAAGAGCATAATTTCACAGTCGTGTTCTTCCACTACCCGGCGTGGTCGGTTCGCTTGGATCGCCCAGACCGCTGGGCGCAGGCAGAGAGTATTCGAAACACATTCCACGAGATCTTCGTTGAGCACGGCGTCGACCTCGTCTTCAATGGTCACGACCACCTCTACTACAGAACATGCCGAAACGGAACCCAATACGTCATTACAGGAGGAGGAGGAGCCCCTCTGACCGACGTGCAGAGAGAAGGAACTGTATGGCAGGACGGCGACGTCGGGTTTGGCGAGTACCACTACTGCATCGCTGTCTTGGTCGAGGATCAGTTGGACGTCGAGGTGTATCTGCTGAACGGCACACTTGCCGATTCATTCTCATTCGAGATTCCATCCCTTCTTCCCACGACTACGCCCACGACCACCACCACTACTGCGCCCGATTCTCCAGGCATCAGTGCAGAGATGCTCCTCGTGATCTCATCGCCAGTAGTGATCCTCGCTATTGCGATAGTCATGATAAGGAGAGAAGCCGCTTCCGATAGATAGCTTGAGATGAATGATTCTACACTCAGAGAAGCAATATAACGGCGTTTGAACCCTCCCTCATAGGTCCTGCCATCATGAACGAAACAGTCCTGCTGCTCGGCGCCTCGGGGTCCATGGGATTCGAGGCCTTCAAGGAGCTCTGGAACAGACGGGATGACTCGGGCCAGAGAAGATACAATGTGGCACTTCTGCTTCGTCCCTCTAAGAAGAACAAGGAGCTGTTCGAACCATACGAACACGAGTGTGAAATCGAGAGCATATCCGGCTCGGGTTGCGTAGAAGGCAGCGGCCTCAGGATTGTATGGGGCGATGCCACAACCTATGAAGATATGCTTCAGGCTGTAATGGGAGTAGACTGGATTCTCTGCCCAATGGCCTTCATATCACCTGCGGCTGATAGAGACCCTGACACCTCAGAGGCAGTGAACACCACTGCCATCCAGTACATTGTCAAAGCCATTCACGAGGTCGGCGGTCAAGATCACATCAAGCTCATCTACATCGGATCGGTCGCCCAGACCGGAGATCGACTTCAGGACATTCACATGGGGAGAGTTGGCGACCCCCTCAAACCCAGCGTCTTCGACTTCTATGCCACCTGCAAGATCGCTGGAGAACGGGCCGTCGTCGAGTCAGGTCTCAAGTACTGGGTATCCCTCCGTCAGACATACATCGCAGTCCCAGACACCATGAGCCTGATGGACCCCATAATGTTCCATCAGCCAATTGATACATGCATTGAGTTCAACACCAGCAGAGATGCAGGAAGAGGTCTCGTGAACTGCCTCGACATCCCTGAGGATTCTGACTTCTGGAGGAAAGTCTACAACATGGCAGGAGGCCCAAATTGCCGAGTTGTATACTACGACCTTCTGAAGGACGTATTCGGCATGATAGGCCTAAATGTACACGAGGTCATGGAGCGAAAGTGGTTCGCCCTTCGCAATTTCCATTGTCAGTACTACGAAGACAGCCATGTTCTCAACGAGTACATCCACAACTGGGGGGACACATTGGATGACTACTACAAGCAGG
>JAEOUG010000177.1 GCA_016839445.1 Candidatus Thorarchaeota archaeon | reverse complement strand
CCGCTCGTAGTCCCGGTTAAGCGCGTCCAGCTTCAGAGACACATCTCGCTCCATGCTCTCCAAGTGGTTCTCCATTTGCCCCAACAGGCCGATGTCGTACACGTCCTCCAGCAGCTTGCGGAGGGGCACAGGCTGCGCATTGGCAATCTCGGACACCTCCCCCTGCCTGACAAGAAGCGTTTGAAATGCCTGTGTGCGGTCCAGACTAAGAATCTCGTCAACCTTGGACTTCACTGATTGGCTCTTGTCTGCTATTCTCTTCCAGGCATTCTTCTGTCGTGTGAAGAGCACGACACTGGGGCCGTCAGCCGAGTTGTACTCACGGTGTATCTTGTATTCAATTCCAGCAACTCTGAACTCCAATACGACAGTGCAATGTGTTGAAGTGAAGCTTACAACTTCGTCATTCTTGGTCTGCACCAAGGCATCAGAACCCCAGAGACCCCATAGAATGGCTTCGAAGAGAGAGGACTTCCCTGTGGAGTTCGAGCCTCTTATGAGAATGAGGCCGTCTGGAAGCTCGTCGCCATTGTCGGGCAAGACCAGCTCCTTGAAGGGCTTGAAGTTCCGGACCTCTATGCGGAGGAGCTTCACTTGTCATCTCCTCCAAGGCTCTCAGTGGTCATCTTTCCCTCTCGCTTTCCTACGGCAAACTCCAGCGCTCTTACGGCAATCAGTGTGAGTGTTCTCTCGTCAAGTGAGCTGTCCAATTCAAGAGAAGAAAGGTAGTCCCTGAAGTCTGCTTCAGGATCCTCAATCAGGTACTCTGACTCGATGTCGGGATAGGCGGCTCCAGTGAATTCCTTGTCGGTGGATGGCTGGAGATTCCAGTAGAACTGGGCCACGTTGTAGTCAGAGTCAGACGAGAGCATCTTCAGTCGAAGCGCCTCCAATACAAGAGTCAGGTCAAACGAGCTTGCCTGTCTTGAACTCCCGTCGAACGAGAGCCGAACGCGTGCTGCAGTGGCTGGATTCCAATCGGACTTGAGTTCATGTGACTTGAACCAGGACTCAATCTTGACCTCAAAAGACTCCGATGTCTCGTCAGCGTCGATGGTCAACGTGTCCCTCAGGACAGGTCTTTTGAAGTCGAGAATCTGCGGTGAGACCTTGGGTTCCTTGCCAGCCTCTATGTCCACGACCAAGAAGCCCTTCTTGTGGGCAACTTCATCAAAACGCCATCGTTCAGGAGATCCAGCGTACCATGCACTGCGGGACAGCTTTCGTTGATGGTGGTCGTGACCCAGGGCAATGTAGTCGTAGTCCATACTGAAGATGGCATCATTCAGGGTCCGGTCAAGCTTCATTCCGTGGGCAACTGCAATAGACGGGCGAGACCTGTCAGGTTTCTGATATGTGGTAATCCAATCATTATACTTCTCAACAAGACTGGCAGCTCTGAGAACCGGTTCGTCAATGAATGGGAAGCAGAACACGTCTAGGTTCTCATAGTAGTATGTGAGAGGCTCCCCTTTGCTTAGGGCCCACTTAAGATCCTGCTGAGTCGCAACATCAAGACCGGGAACGGCCATCTTGAGTGGGTCTAACAGAGAGACCTCTAGAAGACGGTAGAGGCCATGGTTCCCCTCGATGATTAGGACAGGGATGCCAGTCTTCTTGATGAACTCCTGGAGAACTGAGATTGCAGTCTCTTGGGCCACTACAGGTGGCTGCTGGGGATTGCCCTCCCACGGCGAGTTGTAGAGGTCTCCGGAGTGAACTACGAGATCAACGGGTGGGTCCAGCTCGGCTATTTGGTCAAATAGCTCTTTGAAGCGCTCGTAGAAGTCGTTCTCCAGTAGCTGTGCCCGCATCTCCTGCCCCCAGACGTTGAATCTTACACCGTCTCTGGGCCTGGTCCCGAGGTGGGTATCAGAGATGTGTGCGATTCTTGCAGGCATGGGTTTCTATCCTCACAGGATGTGCTCTTCAGACTTGCCCCTCTTGGAGCTTTTGTAGCGGTCCTTATCCTTCTCGAATACGGTATCGAAAAGTGGAATCCTCACTGGCAGAGGGAGTTCTCTGTACGAGGCGGTAAGAATTGCCTCTCCCCTTGACATGACGCGAAACTCGCTCTCGAATCCAGAGATGTTGACACTTGCGTTGTCAATGCATGATCGGATCTCACGTTCGTTTCCTAGCCGCAGATTGATCTCCGTGTTCATCTGGCTAAGAATGACATTGTCAAGTACGCTGACCTGTTGGCTGACCACGAGCAGTCCTATGTTGAACTTCCGCCCCTGACGAGAGATATCCTTGAAGACTGACTGGCCACGCATGAGCTCTGGATTCAGGATTGAGGGAGCCTCTTCCACTGTCACCTGAATCACAGGGAGGCGTTTCGGGTCCATGACTTCGTCCTCATCATTGGAGCCTCCTTTGCCGTAGAATGCTCGAGCAGACTTGATGACTCTCTTTAGGAATGGCTGAGGAAGCCTCATTCCTGCCTGCCTCTCGAAGTCACCCAGGTTTCCACTGCTCTTCAGGGCCCTGCGTAGGTCAGAGAGAGTCCTAGTGACAATAGTTGTCAGGAGGAACTGCTCCATGTCGCCCATAAGACTGGTATTCACTACAAGCACCCGGCCAGTCTCCATGGCCTTGAAGATATCATCTAGTATTGATGTACCCGAGTCCACGAAGATAGGCGACCTCTCCAAGAACCGCAGCCTTCGCTTCACAGCCCGTAGGGTGGTCTTCTGCGCTTCATCAGAGTCCTCCTCCATGCCAAGTATCGAGCTGACCCAGTCTTCTCGATTGGTTGCGTATTGCGCATCGATGAATGATGACATCTGAGGGGAGAACTCCATTATCGAGTACAGGTCTCTCGGCTGGATCTCAGACCACAGAATCCGTATTTCACGAGCGTACTTCCGTAGGTCTCTTGTTACCGCACTCAGATGCGTCGTGAGATAGTAGAAATCACCCATCACGTCTGTGCGCGTCTTCGAGTCCATCGCCTCTACCACATGGTGAATGCCATACTTGTCTACACCCTTGGCGAACTCATCATGAGGGTCGATGCAGAACGCAGACACGCGTGTGAGGTTCTCCGTTGCGTTTCGGCACGCATCCAGATTCGTGTCGATGACTGACTTGATCAACACCATCATCAGGTTGCTCTTCCCTGAACCTGTCGAGCCGAATATGCCAACATGCATTGGCAGGAACTTGGCCGGGATGTGCACAGGAACATCCAGTGTTGCCTCACCTACTTGAAGGTCGCCCACGTAGACATCTCCGTCGGTCTGTCCCGCAAGCATCATCCGCACCTGTGGGTCTGAGGTGCCCGGAAGTGGACGATAGACTGAGGCCAGATGGTCAGGCATTCGCCGGGGCGATTTGAAGACCCATCCATCCTTTCCCTCTTCTGCATACCCGAGCATTCTGCCGCCGACAGAGAGGAGCATGTTTCGCTCGATTCCGGAGAGGTATGCATCTCCTTCCACCATCAGCGTGCTGGCCACTCTCGACATGTCGTCAACTTGACGGAGGTAGTTCTCAAGACCGAGGACTCTGAAGAAGAAGACTCGTTCGTGACCATCACGACTGGAATAGATCATGAAGATCTCTCCAACACTCACATCCCGATTGTTTCCCATGATTCCTAACGCGGTCTGGTTTCCCACACCGACCTTTCCGTAAAGCTCACCGAGTTTGTCCTGTTCTATTGTCATCT
>JAEOUG010000025.1 GCA_016839445.1 Candidatus Thorarchaeota archaeon | reverse complement strand
GACGGGCGAGGTCGTGCCAACTCGAGCCGAGGTGAGCGATGTAGCGCACGCCGTCCTAGATCGTGCCGATGCTGTGATGCTCAGTGGCGAAACAGCCGTCGGCGAGTACCCTGTGGAAGCTGTAACCATGATGAACAAGATCATCAGAAGGGCGGAGCAGATACTTCCCAAGCAGGACCCGCTGGATGTCACATCACCCAAGAGGATGATAGTAGAGATCATCGGGAACCTCACCTATGAGGCCGTGAACCTGATTCCTGACAAAGTGGAAGCCATAGTGACCTCAACACGGAGTGGTTACACTGCCAGGTGGGTCTCGAAGTTCAGGCCGCCAGTCCCCATCTTTGGTGTCACCGGGGATGTGAAGGTGGCGAGGAAACTCAGACTCCTGTGGGGTGTCCATCCAATACCTCAGGACCAGGACATGGAGAATGTCGACGCGCTGGTCCAAGCGACAACCAAGGCCGTCTATGAGAGAGGCTACATCAGCAAGGACAAGGACATCGTGTTCACCTCAGGTGTGAAGATGATTCCAGGACGGACAAATGTAGTAGGGGTGTTCCATGTCCACGATTTGGTGGACTAGAGCTCACTGGAGTGGTTAAGGAACCAGGAGTATGTGGACTTTATCCCGTCCTCAAGTGAGATTCTGGGGTGCCATCCCAGTTCACGGATTCGTGAGATGTCAAGAAGCTTGCGAGGTGCACCATCAGGTTTTGATATGTCAAACTCATATTCGCCGTCGAAGCCTATGACACGACCTATGGCTTCAGCCAAGTCCTTGATAGATAGGTCAGTACCGCTTCCTATGTTGATAGGCCCAAGATCGGAGTAGACCTCCATAAGGAGCAAGAGGGCTTCCGCAAGATCATCGGAATGCAGGAACTCTCTACGAGGTGTACCCGTGCCCCATACTCTGACTGACGGGCTCCCCAGAGTCACAGCCTGATGCACCTTGCGTATCAATGCTGCAAGCACGTGGGAACTCTCGTAATCGAAGTTGTCGTGTGGACCATAGATGTTTGAAGGCATTGCAGAAACGAAGTCACAGCCATACTGCCTGCGATAGCTGTCGCAGAGCTTGATTCCTGCAATCTTCGAAATCGCATAGGGCTCGTTTGTGGGCTCCAATTCACCCGTAAGGAGAAACTCCTCTCGCATGGGTTGCTCAGATAGCCTGGGGTAGATGCAAGAACTCCCGAGATAGAGGAGCTTCCTGACACCGGAAACATAGCTCTGATGGATCACATTTGACGCAATCATTAGGTTCTGATACAGGAACTCAGCAGGATAGCGTTGGTTCTCTAAGATGCCTCCTACACGAGCGGCAGCCAAGAAGACATATTCCGGTCTATGCTCGTTGAAGAACGAGCGGACTTGCCTCTGGTCGACCAAATCAAGCTCTGAGTGTGTACGAGTGATGATGTTAGTGTGGCCTGTGGAATGGAGTTTCCTGAGAATCGCAGAGCCCACGAGTCCGGTGTGTCCAGCAACAAACACAGAAGCGGACTTCTTCATCCCTTGGCCTCCCGGCCACTGAGTTTGAGAGAGGGTTCTTTGAACCAATCAAAGCCATTGCTCTGAAGGACTGAGAAGCCCTCGCCAGGTGGTTCCAGGCCAAGAGCGGCCATGTCGTTATCCACCATCACCTTCGCCAGCTCAGGAGCTCTGATCTTCGGGTCCCAGCCGATGGCCTCTCGTGCCCTTCGGGCATCTGCGGTGAGGTGATCCACTTCTGCAGGTCTCATGTAGCGTGCGTCGATTTCTACATACTCCCTCCACTCCATTCCAAGATACCCAAACGTGAAATCGAGAAACTCCTCAACAGAGTAGCTAGTGCCTGTACCGAGAACCAAATCAACTGGCTCTGGGTGTTCCTGAATCTTGACCATTGCAGTGACGTATTCGGGAGCATACCCCCAGTCTCGTTTGGCCTTGAGATTACCTAGGAACACCTTCGTCTGGGTTCCTAATCTTATCTTGGCCAATGCGCGAGTAATCTTCCTTGTGACGAAGGTTTCACCGCGACGTGGGGATTCGTGATTGAAGAGGACTCCATTGCTTGCATGTAATCCATATGCCTCGCGGTAGTTTACAGTCATCCAGTAGGAGTAGACCTTGGCCGCAGCATACGGGCTTCTAGGCCTGAAGGGGGTCTCTTCGTTCTGCGGTGGCTTCGACTGACCGAATATCTCGGAAGATGAGGCGTTGTAGAACCGAGCATCGACCTCTGACCTCCTTAGCGCTTCAAGAATTGCCGCAGTACCAATACCTGTGACAATGCCAGTATAGACTGGCATCTCGAAGCTGACCCGAACATGACTCTGAGACGCCAAGCTATAGACCTGTGTGGGTTCGAGCTGCCTCAGTAGGCTCGCCACGGATGTGGAGTCAGTGAGATCCCCATAGTGGAGAAAGAGACGAGCTCCAGATTCATGAGGGTCCTGATATAGATGGTCAATCCTCGCCGTGTTGAATGTACTTGCCTTGCGAATCAACCCGTGTACTTCGTATCCGTGGGACAGAAGATATTCAGCCAGGTATGAGCCGTCTTGTCCCGTTATCCCTGTTATGAAAGCCCTCTCTGACATCCTCAATCCTCGGGGAGCATTGCGTTCTGATGCGAAGGAGGGTATGACCGACTTAAGCCTTTAGATGATGGGGGACTCATAGAGAAAGGCTTATTCTATGCTCTACAGGTCTTCGAGGCGAGCTGATTGCTTGCAGGATGATATCGTAGTTCTTGGAGTGCACGACGGGCACGGTGCAGGAGTCGCGCTGGTGAGGAACGGACGTGTAGTTGCAGCCGTGAGCGAGGAGAGAATCAGGAACATCAAGAACTACAGCGGCGCACCGACGAACGCAATTCGTGAAGCCTACCGGATTTCAGGTATAGACCCGTCGAGCACTAGCGCAGTGGCAATTGTGGGCCTAGTCAGAACTACTGCCCCGCTCGCAGAGGAAGATAGCCCGAGAGTCAAGCTATTCCGTTCAGTTTCAAGGTTCGTGCACTCAAGATGGTTCGCGAGATTCTATGTGAGGTTCCTTCACCGATTCAGAAAGATGAAGGAAGTGCTCGCGACGCTAGAGAGCTTGGGGATTGCAGATGTTGAGGTTGCATTCGTCGAGCATCACATGGCTCATGCTGCAACCGCCTACTTCCAAAGGCCCTGGGACGATGATACACTCGTGCTCACCCTAGATGGCGCCGGCGATGGGGTCAGCTCCACAGTGAACGTGGGTGCAGGAAACACAATCACAAGGGTGGATTGGAGCACATACTATGACAGCATAAGCAACAACATGTATAGTGAGATAACCGGTCTCCTCGGACTGAAGCGCTGGGAACATGAGTACAAACTGATGGGAATGGCACCATACGGACGAGCAGAGTACTGTATAGAGGAGATGAGACGAATCTGCGCGATAGACAAGAGGCACCCCCTACGGTTCAAGAACACCTTCGGGCCATACGGAAAATCGTCGCAACGGAAACTCAGAGGCCTCTTTGCAGGGACTCGCTTTGACAACCTTGCGGCAGCATGTCAGAAGAGATTCGAGGAACTCGTGGTGCGCTGGGCAAAGAACGCAATCCGAGAGACAGGGATCTCTAGGATTGCCACTGCAGGGGGGAGCTTCCTGAACGTCAAGACAAACAGCATTCTCAGAGACCTTCCGGAAGTCGAGGACTCCTTCTTCCATCCGGCCTGCGATGATATGGGCACGCCAATTGGAGCGGCCATTATGACGTACGTCGAGATCTCAACAAGAGATGGAAAGAGGCCGGAGAGGCATGCTCTGGAGCATCTGTACCTCGGACGCGCCTTCAGTGATGAGGAGTTCCTATCCGCATTCTCAGCATTCTCTGACAGGCTGAGATTCGAGGAAGCTGAGGACATTCATGAGCGGATTGCAGCTCTTGTCGCGGATGGCAGGATTGTTGCCAGATTCGCGGGAAGGGAGGAGTTCGGCCCAAGAGCGTTGGGGAACAGGAGCATCATTGCAGACCCGAGGGATATGGCAGTCGTCAGGAAACTCAACTTCGCTATCAAACAGAGGGATTTCTGGATGCCCTTTGCCCCCTCCATTCTGGAGTCAAACATGGAAGACTACTTCCATAACCCAAGACCTGCTAGATACATGATTGAGGCCTTTCCTACGACGGAGAGGGGGAAGAACATTCCTGCCGCTTTGCACCCCTATGACATGACCGGCAGACCTCAGTCTGTCACGCCACAATCAAACCCCGAGTGGCATGCTATCATCCACATGTTCGCAGAACACACAGGCGTGCCCGTGGTCCTGAATACATCGTTCAACCTACACGGATATCCAATTGTTGGATCTCCGAAAATTGCCCTGCAGACATTCCTAAGGAGTGATCTCGACAATCTGGTAATCGACAGGTTCGTTGTATCGAGAACTTAGCTTGCTCCTGCGTGGTGGAAGGCCTCTTCGAGCTTCTTGGCAATGCTCCAAAGCGAGAAGTTGGCTTCTGCATAAGCTCTTGCGTTTATACCCATTTGCTCCCTCTCCTCGCTGGCCCTCAGCGTCCGAATTGCATCAGCAAGAGCAGAGGAATCACCAGGAGGCACTACCACGCCACATGCGGCGTTTCTAACTATCTCTGCAGAAGCGCCGGATGACACGCAAAGGATTGGCCGTCCACAAGACATGTACTCAAGAAGCTTTGTAGGGATTCCTGCGTCCTGTGATTCGTTCTTACTCATTGGCAATATCAGGGATCCCGCGCTGTTGAGAAGGGATACAAGGCCCTCGATCTGGAGAAACTGTGTGGAAACCGTAACGTTGTGGAGGCTGCCTTCCGAAATCCTTCTACGGATAGAACCTTCCATCTCTCCCACTCCTCGAATGAGGAAATCTACTTCTTCCTCTCTCAGGGCAGAAGCTGCTTCAAGAAGGCAGTCGAAATCATAGGCCACTCCTAGCAGACCAGAGTAGACCACCGAGAAGGGGGATGACTCAACTCGGCCTGCGGGCCTGAAGAGCCCGGTGTCGACCCCAACTTCGACAACCTTGATGTCTTCAGGTCTAATTGAGTATTTCTCTACAAGAGTCCTAGTGTATGCCTTGCTTATGGGTGTGAGAGCATTGCCCATAATATAGGACAATCTAGCTAGATATTCGCCAACCTTGCGAAATCTACTGCTAAGAACACCGAGCTGCAATGCCGTTTCGGGCCAGAGATCATCTACGTTTCGAACTAGTGGCGCTCGTTTAAGAACTCGATAAACGGCTGCAGGAAAAGAGCTGAAGACGCTTGGGCTCGCCACCCATATGACGTCGGGTTTCCTGACAAGTGGTAGTCCGAACAGCGACGTCACACAGAATGAGAGATACATCAGAAGTCTTCGATGGAAGCCACGGTGTGGAATAGGTGGCATGCATACCCTGATGACGCGAATCCCGCCTTCGTTCTCGACTGTCACGAGCTTCCTTCGATATGACACGGGAACTTCACCAAGAGGATAGTGGGGAACTGCAGTGACAACTTCAACTTCGTGTCCTAGTCGAGTCAGACCTTTTGCGGCGTTGTAAGCTCTCCGACAGCTCCCCCCGATGTCTGGAGGGAAGTACTGAGTCAGTATAAGGACGCGCAATTCTCACAGCTCGAGTGTATTCGATTGACCGGCAGGGGCAGTTCCTGAATTACGTTTCGGTCACACGGCATTGCTACTGGCTTTCGCCGCAACAAGCTCCTGACAGACATCCACGAAGCGCCGTGTGATTGAGTTCCAATTCAACCGAGTCACTACTAGATTAGCGGAACGAGCCGCCATCTCTCGGCGCATTGCTGGATCCTCAATGAGTAGAGAGAGCTTCCCTGCAAGGTCAGCAACACTCCCTCCATCAAATGCGAGGCCATTCCTGTTCGATAGGAGGTAGGAAGTGAAGGGGGACTTCTTGATTACTATGGGAAGTCCTGTAGAGGCAGCCTCCGCAATTGAGATAGAAGGCCCTCCTGGCCAGACTGCAATGTCGGAAGCAGAGAAGATGGATGGTAGCTCGTCCTGAGGAACGAGCGGATGGGTCACGGTAATCGCTCCAATCGATAGCCCCTTCATGAGATGCGCCAGCCGACCATCATCATTAGTGACGACGAGCAAGCGTAGGTTTGCGTGACTCCTCGCAATCGAATTGACAGCTCCAAGCAGAATTTCAATCTCTTTCGAGGGAATGATCCTACCAGTGTAGACAAGAACGACGTGTTCCGGTTTGAAGCCCAGATTCTTACGCACTCTCTGACGGGCCTCTTCTGAACGCTTGAAGACCTGAGGGTCTGCACCCAATGGCATGAGCCTGATTTTCGAGCTCGGTACACCGAAATAACGTTCGATGATGCCGGCCAGACCTTTGCTCAGTGCAAACACAGCTTCAGTACGTCTCTCGACATACAGCCCAAGAACGACTCTCGGTACCATGTATCTGAAGAACGAACTGAGTGAATCGCGGCTGTATACGCCTTGTGTGGTTGCCAGAGGCCCTCCCGTAAGGATGCCTCCAACGACAGTTCGGTGGCGGGACGTCTGAGAGGCTATTGCCAGAACAGAGAGCGGAGAAAACAAAGGCTGGCAGAAGGTAACATCCGGATCGATTCGTTTTGTGGTATCAGCAATCCACCTGAGGGATTGGGGATACGGAGAACCAAGTCCGGACCTCGTAATGAAGGGTGGTACTGCTATTCGATTGATTCCAGTGTCCGATACTCCCAGGGTCGGGCGAGGCACGTCGCCGAAATGGAGTACGTACGTCTTGTGGCCAAGTCGAACCAGCTCCTGGCATAGATAATGCTCCATGTAGTACTTGTCTTCCGGGAAGGCCTCTGCAGTAAGGAGGAACTTCATCGTTCTAAACCAGTAGTCACGGGTGTGCTTCAATGGCTTAACTTTCTTCTGGGGCTGCCCGTATCAGTCGCCAAAGAGCAAGACAACGATTCGCTTCGTGTGCTGATAGACTCTGGCAACGGACTCTGGCGAGAGAAACGCCAGTGCCATGTCTCTCAACTCACTCTTAGTCACGACCCTCAGCCGAGCGTAGGCGAACGCAGAGAACATCAGGAGGAGAGGAGCACCGAGGAACCACGGAACAGGCAGAATCGCAATGAGAAGTGCTATGAAACTAGGGATTCCGATAATCTGAAAGGACTTCTTGTAGTTCAGCTGGAATCCCAGATTCCGAGCGGATGCAGCTACCGGCAGGAAAGCGAAGAAGACTCCTGAGATGTAGGCAACTCCAGCGCCGAATCCCTGAGCCACAGGTACAAGGAGGAAGTACAAGGCAAGGCGCGAGGTTGTAGCAGTCAAGTCGATTGCTATGACATGCCTGTATTCTCCTGCCGCATAGACGTAGCTAGAGTATCCAGACACTATTGGAAAGAACAGAGCCCCTAGCACCAGTACGAATAGTATCTCGGCAGAGCGGCTATAAGTGGCCCCAAGGAACATGAATGGAAGGAAGGGATATACCACAAGAATGAGGGCGATGGGCGCAGTAATCGCCAAGGAGAGCCGAACTGCATCCAGAACAGCGTCCCGTCGTCCATTGGACATGCCACTAAGAACTGGAAACATGAGGCTCTGAACGCTTCCAGAGAGGTTGTAGACTGCTGTTGATACGGCGAAGGCTATGTAGTAGAGACCTGTTTCATTTGCTCCAACTGTACCGAAGATTAGTAGTACTCCTAGGGTCTGTCCAATCACCATGAGCGTGTTGGGAATCCAAGTGGCAGACCCTGCACCGAGCAAATCTCTGAACACGGAATAATCAAACGACCGCCTCATCTCAAGGCCAAGATGTCTTGATGTCCTGATGGCATAACCTGCAAGGATTGCTCCTCTAAGTACTGACGCAAGGATTATGCTCGCAAAAACACCATTCAGGCCGAAACCAGCATGAAGAAGCACGGCACCTACGAGCAGCTTGGAGATCGAGCTCACGCTGTTGGAGACAGTCGTATACTGGGTCTTGAGAATGGATATGAAGAGGGATGCGAGGATTCCTGGCCAGAAATCGAGGAGTATTATGATGGTCAGGAACAGAAGGCCTGATTGACTCAATCCTAGGAAAGCTGCGCCAGTCGAGGCCGAAAGGAGAATCAGCAAAGATGCAGGGATGTTTATCATGAGAGAGAAGATTAGTGCAGCCGAGAGATGGGAGGATATTTCGGATTGCGCGTTTCTCCCCCATGCAGATCCGATATACCGGCGAACTCCAATCGGGACGCCAAAAGAGAGGACGTTGATAACCAGGCTCTCAATGGACAGAATTGCAGATGTAGAGCCAATGACATCTGGGGAAACGTAGACCGAGGCCACAATCCAGTAGAGGAAGCCTGCTATGTTGAAGATCGCTACACCGAGGTACAGCCAGATGCTGCTTCGTATCACTCCTTGGAGGTCGAGTTCCTCGGTCACGGTGCCAACCGAAACGATGTGCAGCCGTCTACGTAAAAAGGTAACTAGCACCGATTTGGCGTAGGAAACCTAGCCAGTAAGCAACAGGGCAATCTCCGACAGTGATACCGAGCAGGGCAACCCGTCGCTACTAATGATTGAAAGATAAACATCTCCTCTAAACGACAATGGTGTAGAAGGCAGAGGGATTAATGCCCTGAAGTAGGAAGGAGGCGCCCAATAGGCAATATCAAGCGGGCTGCCATCTGAGAGATAGGCTCTGAGAAGAATCCGGACATTCTCGGACCCGGACAACGAAACGAGGACGCGGTTGAAGCTTGACAGGTTGGACATAGGGAAGAGATTGCCCATGAGTGTAAGACGATCACCTGGCGTACCATCCACAAGGGTGAGACTGAGTGTGTCTGCGGTGTAGTCCATTTCATACACCCCTTGTGTTGTTCTAGCGTCCACTACCCAATCGCCGAGATTCACCGTGTGCCGGTTGATTACTGGCAAGAGCTCTACAAGTGAAATCTCAGTTATGTTGACTTCAGCAGGAGTTCCGTCGCCACTAATCACCGAGATATATGCATCTCCGCGAAGAGACTCTGCGTCGTATGGTCCAAGGCCAAGGATGCCAACCTCCGAGGGGGGCTGCCAGTAAGTCACATCGACTGGTGTGTTGTTCTCAAGATAGAAACGGATTAGCAGCCGAGAGTTGTTCGTTCCCTGAAGGGTGAATGACAAGTACGAGTACTCTGAAACCACGACCTTTGGGATGTGATAGTTCGCGATCGCAATCCTGTCACCAGGCAGTCCATCTTCAAGCGTCAACGAGATGCCAGAGTCGGAGATGCTGTAATTGATGTTTCCTGAGGCGTACCTTGTGTCGAGTACCCAGTTCCCCAGTTCCAGAATCTCTCTTGATTCCTGAAATGGGCCGAGATCGTAGAGAAGCCAGCTGCCATAGACACCCCTTATCTGAGAGAGTGTCTCATTCTGCATAATAGAACTCAGAGAGTTGTTTAGTGCATCATCAAGACCTTGGACTGTGTCTGGATTGAATAGGAGATGGACTATACCCTCTTCGCGCAATGCGATGACCATCTCGTAAGTAGTAGCGCTCTCGAAGCACTCTCTCAGGTGTGCAAGATTAGCCGAGTAACGCAGGTCTATGATGTTGATTTCGTGAAGGTAGTACTGAAGTCCCGGAGGCGCAGAATACGTTAGGATGTCTCCTTCAAGGCTACTGGGGCCATCGGTTAGCAGCTCGTAGATTGGACCGTAGTAGTGAGATAGCTGATAACGTTGAGAGTTTAGGGGACCACCTTGAGTTCCCAGAACCACTGCTCGTGGGACTATGATTACAGATGAAACCACAATGACAACGATAGCAGCACTCATTCTCTTCCTATCGACACTGGAGAGCCTCGGGAGTGTTGCTATCTGTCCTAATCGGGTTGCCCAACCCGGGAGGCCCCTGCCGGACAGGAGTCTGGTTGACCAGCTATCATTTCTGATGAGATACAGAATGAGGATTGGCACGGCGACAATGATCCCCAGAGCTGCAACTGATAACGCATGAGTCGATATGAATTGGACTCGATCACCCGGCCACAACTGCTGTGTGGTTTCTTGCAGAGTCAGGCCAATGTAGCCAAGGAATCCAGAGATCAGCTTGTATATCCATAGCTCTCTGAAGACGGTTCCCCCGAAGTACAGAAAGACACTGTGGAAATAGCCCATCAGCCCGTAATACGATACAAAGACGCCAGTTGTGATGCCGATTCCGGACTTGGCCTCTGCGGAATTCCCCCTTCGCGATAACCAGCTAAGAGCCATTGCGCCAAGGAGCGAAAGCATGGGAGCAAGCGAGATCAGGTCTCTGGGATTCGTCGCGTAGACAGCGCCGGGGTTGTTATAGTAGATAGTCTGTGCGAATATCAGGATGACTGAGGCGATGGAGTAGAAAAGGAGGTAGGTATTGCTTCCAAGACGATTTCGCAGGGCAGGAGTCAGTCCCAACAGAAGCGGGACAATCCAGACAAATCCCATTACTGCAGGGTCAATCAGCAGGAAGAAGAAGTAGGGGAAGAATAGAGCATATGATGTGGTCGATGAAGATTGGAAGAGGCTGTTAATTATCTCGCTGGCCCACTCAATGTTTGGAATGTCAACAGTTGAAGTATAGAGGAGAGATCCATATCGAAACAGGTTGTTCAGATACCACAGACCCGAAACCGCGATGAACGGTATCAGAACATAGAGTGATCGACCAACCAAAGTCAGAACTGACTTCAAGGTGGCAGCCATATCCGCAATGACTGCATTCGGATTTTCATTGGCCTGACCTTCATTGGCTTCTTCTAAGTTGGCTGTTCCTCTTCGAGGCTCAAGGAACACATAGACTGCGGCTGTGAGAGCAGAGGCGAAAAGCAACAGCGCCACTCTCTCAGGGCCAAGAGAGAAAATGATCGCACTGGGGTGCCCAATCTCAGCGAGAAGGTTCGGGAGCAATATCGTCAGAGGTGCGGCTAAACAGACAAGATACACTATCTTCTTACTGGAGATCTCGATTGCAGCCAGGCAGAGCAGGAAGGAAAGCACAAAGAGGATTGTCTGTGCCTTAATCAAACCTGCAACACCGAAGCTGACTCCAATCCAGAGCAAGTGCTTGGTGTTCCGAGTTCTGGCGTACTTCATAGTACCCAATATGACGAAGAAAATCATTGGGTAGTAGTAGACGTCAGGGTAGAACGCATTATAGTAGAGCAGACGATCGTGCAAAGGCAGGAGAATGAAGACCAGTGCGGATAGTGTGGCGAGCCTCTCAGACTCTGTTGCTTCACGAGCAATCTCGTAGGTGGTTGAAACCATGAGGAAGACTGGAACCAGCGGCAGTAGCCGGAAACTCTCGCTGAGAATGCTTCCGCTGATGACATATGTCCAAGCGTAGACAACAGACACGCCAACCGGCTTGAGGAAGAGATTGAAATCATATCCAGTCGAGTAAGTGAATCCTCCTTCCCGTACAATCTCTCTTGCGAATGGAAGGTAGTACTGAACAACGTCAGAATCAAGGAGGGGGCGAGTGAGCAGGATTGTGGCATAAACAACCAGCAGGCAGAACAAGGCTGAGACAAGCAGAAGCCTTTGCGAGAGGACAGGAGGAAGAGCCTCCCTCCAGTAATTGCGGGATAGGATTTGATGTCTATAGGTGAACAAGAGATAGACATACGACAATGCAACAATAGCCAGGAAGACTATCGACCCCAGATGGAAACACATGAAGATTCCGGAGACGTAGAGCGTCGAGAACATGACAAAGAAGGTTGTGAGATAGGCCATTATGAGGCGCTCGAAGAGACTGGTGGTTTCTACTCTGAGCACACTTAGGATTGCCATACCGGGTGCGACCAGACTACCAGCCAGAAGAAGCTCCAGTATCATAATCATGTCATCTCAGGTTATCAGGTGGAATGGGGCGCCCAAACAGCGTGTCGCATTCGATTTGACTCTGAAGCTATCTGCGCATCTCTTATAGGTTTCTCAGGTATTCTGCCAGGTGGACCGAGTAGAACTGACCTCATCTCGCTAAGACATCTCCATAATACGCCTCAAGTGTATCAGCAACCTTTTCCACCGCATAAACATCACAAGCGAGATCTCGGGCCTGTTTGCCCATAGCCTTCAATGAGTCCCTGTCCTGCAGCAGGTCACGAATTCTTTGCGCTAGCTGTACATCATTCCCAGGCTCAAAGAGCAGTCCGGATTTGCCATCTATTACAACCTCAGGCAGACCTCCAATTGCAGATGCAATTACCGGCTTCTCACACGCGAAAGCTTCCAGAATCACGGTGGCAAACAGCTCGTAGCGGGAGGGAACCACGAGGAATTCACTAGCCATCAAAGCGCCGATTTTGTCTTCGAAACTCAGAAGTCCGGTGAACAGGACTCTGTTGCCAACTGATAACGACTCTGCCAGTGACGACAGAAAGCTCAAGGCGCCATCGTTGGGACCCGCTACAACAAGAACTACGTCTTTCACTTCACTGGCAACCATGGAGAATGCTCGAAGTAGGACATCCACTCCCTTTATTGGATGAAGTCGGCCGAGGTACATGATCAGTCTCGCTTCGTCATCAATGCCGAATCGTCCTCGGAATCTCTTGCCTATCTTAGCATTGTCTATTGAAGTGAGGTCGACTGTGTTTGGGATAACTCCTAGTGCTCCTCCTAGGTCGGGATGACCGCTTTCAATCTGCCCCATTTCAAATCGATTCATCGCTATGACGCCTGATGCATGCCTGAGAATGCGATCACCAAACAGTGTATCGAACAGACGCTTAGAGAACACCATCCCACCAATTCGAGGAAGTGTGCCATGTGCCTGCAGAACGTATGGAATGGACGACTTCTTGGCTGCAGAGCCGACGACCACGTTCTGAAACGTGCGGTACTCATGCAGGTGGACCAAGTCAAATCTTGGGATTTCACCTCCTACATAGCGGACTAGTCCCGGAGTCACAAACAAACCCGCGATGGACCCTGGGACTAAACCTCTGAAGCGCTTCACTGGGAACGAGTGAATCCCTTGGACAACTTCCGGTAGAACCCTTAGATTCTTGCCACCGGCGTCGCTCGTGTATACAACGACATCATGACCCCTGCGACGCAGTTCGCTTACAATGTTAAAGGTGAACGAGGCGACTCCTCCAAAAGAAACCGCAGGATGAAAATACGGACAGACATGGAGTATCCTCATTGCTACCATCTCAGGAGTAGAATTCCACTGGGGCCATTGAAGGTCAAGATAATGTCGAAGATATGACTTTACCCCATACATATTTCGGAAGCGTGTGCTAATGAAATCTGGATGCCGTCAAGGTGTCTCTGGGGACGAATTGTATGGACATTCTCAGGGGGATAAGAAAACTCAGACGATCTGTCAATGTGGCCCTGAGGCGTGATTTGCATCTGGCCATTGAGGCTTCTGCCGCACTTCACCACATTGGAACTGAATATGGAGGCTATTGGATACAGGCAGACCAGCTTGACAAGAACAGCGTCGTCTATTCGTTTGGCGTAGGCGAGGATATCAGCTTCGACATTGTGATTGTCAACCAGTTTGGCTGCGAAGTGTTTGCCTTTGATCCAACGCCGAAATCCGTACGATGGATTCAAGCCCAGAAGACGCCTCGCGAGTTCAAGTTCGTTCCATGGGGAGTGGCTTCTTTTGACGGGCAGGGTGACTTCTATCCGCCAAGAAACCCCGATCACGTTTCGCATTCGTTAGCTCTACACAGAGGACTGAAACCAGAAGGCATCAAGGCAGAGTTCAGAAGGGTCGTGACCTTGATGAAGCACTTCGGACACGAAAGGATTGACCTATTGAAGATGGATATAGAGGGAGGAGAGTTCGCAGTGATTGGTGACATCGCAAGGGATGAGATTGAGATTGGTCAAGTCTGCGTTGAGTTTCATCATAGGTTCTCGGGCTTCGGCATCGATGACACTCTGAAAGCCGTGGAAGATCTACGTCGCATCGGATTGCGACTCTGCCGCCAAGATGATTGTGTGTGCACATTCGTTGGAACAGGGGTGCACTCCTGAGTTGAGCAAACTGCGAAGCTTCAAATATGCGACGCGGGGGATGCCGTACACTGAGGAATTCGAGCGACGGGGATTGAGAAACGATTGAAGAGTCTAGTCCTGGCCATTCCGGCATACAATGAGGAGAGAGCCATATCTCGTACAATCTCTCTGATACGTAGGGTGGCTGCGGAGTGCTGGGACACTACGATTGTCGTTGTTGATGATGGATCAACTGATGGCACTGTAGAAGCCGCGCTCTCAGCCGGAGCCGATAGAGTTGTCAGGCTTGGCAGTAACATGGGCGTAGCAGTGGCGTATAGGACAGCAATCGAATACTCGATGTCCATTGGAGCCGATGTGCTGTGCACGATTGATGCTGACATGCAGTTCAACCCCAAGGAGATTCCCTCACTAATAGAGCCAATACTACGAGGAGAAGCAGACGCGGTCGTCGGATCCCGGTTTCTCGATGCCAGGAACTCCATGCGAGTCCCGCTTTCTAATGCAATCGGTAATCGCCTGATGGCCATACTAGTGAGCTTCATGGTAGGAAGAAGACTCAGTGATGTAGAGTCTGGGTTCAGAGCCTTGTCTACGGATGCAGCCAAGGCCCTAAATCTAGTGGGAATTGGCTCATTCAGTCATGATATGCTAATCGAACTCATTCACAGGAATCTCAGGGTTAGAGAGGTGCCAGTGAGCGTGAGATACTATGATGATAGGGTGTCCCGGGTCATAGGCGGCTTCCTCCGGTATGGCTTCAAGTCGCTCTGCATGATTCTGATGAAGAAGATGCTTCTCACTCTTAACCTCCGACCAAGATATCATTCCCCGAAGAACATAACCGTGGTCAGCTGATAGGCATTTTAGGAATCCTTATGTGAACCACAGCATGCCGCCTAGTGACAATGACCACAACGCAGCGTCCCCAGGTCTGGATATTTGATATG
>JAEOUG010000176.1 GCA_016839445.1 Candidatus Thorarchaeota archaeon | reverse complement strand
TCAGAGCTATTGGGGAGAAGATTGAGTCCGGCAAGCTTGATCCCTCAGGGATTGACGAAGAAGTCATAGAGAGCCATCTCTACACCAACGGGGTTCCCGATCCTGACCTAATCATCAGAACATCTGGGGAAGAGAGGCTCTCTGGATTCCTTCTCTGGCAGTCTGCTTACTCTGAGCTCTACTTCGCTCAGATCTACTGGCCCGCAGTACGACGGATCGACATCTGGCGAGCAATCCGATCTTACGAGATGAGGTCCCGGAGATACGGGAAATAGCGCTTCTCATCGTCAGATGACACAGTCTTTTATATGTCAAGCAGTCCCATGAACCACTAGGAGACACCCGGCCGTTGTCTAGGACTCCACTTGAGGTCTATCAGGGACTGGTGCAGACCCGACTGGAAGATGGTATACCACAGAAGATTGATTCAGTGGTCACTAGGTTCACTGACAGCCAGTTTGCAGGTGAGCGCGTTTCGGTTCATCTCACCCGGTTCCTCAAGCTCTTCACACGTCACATCGCCTACCTGAGTTCACATGACGTTGCTGGGATAGAGGATGTGACGACAGCGATAGACCTACTTGATTACTTCACTTCTAGTTCGAAGTGGTGGAATCTGACCAGAAAGGATCCAGGCTTCCTCCTGCGCCCTCCCTCCCGAGAACCTAGGGAGTTCATCAAATCAGTCGCCGAAATGGGAGTTGGTTCCACAACGCTCCAGAGGCTCTCTGACGCTACAGACCGATTGGGAGAGTTCCTTGAGGAGCACTCCATTGGCGCGCTTGAGCAACGCACAGAACTGTGCAATTGCTTTGTGTCTTGCTGGGCACTGCTCAGCGCCTTTTCATGCAAGGGACAGGGAAGGAATCAGACGAATGAACAGGACTTCGAGACCGGCTACGACATGATGAGGATACTCCTATTCTACTCCCGGTTGGAGGATTATCGCGCGCTTACGGCGGTCCGCCTCGTTGGCACAAATCCACGAATTCATCGTGCCGCTGATGTCTCGTTCTCTCCAGGCTTCGAGAAGAACTTGGAATCGTCCATAGCCGCAAGTCTCGAGAAGTCTCACAGCAAGAAACTAGTGAAAATGGCAACAGCAACCTCGGGAGCCTCAAGAGCAATACTGACTAATTCGCTTCGAGTTCTCGCTCAGCTGAAAGCAGTCGAGAAGGGTCTTGAAAGACTCGAGGAATCACACTACGACGAGATCATTCCGGAAACTCTGATGATGTTTGAGGGAGTTGGTGTGAGCCAATCATTCCTTCAGGATGAGGACTCTGCCATGGCCATCTTCCAGGGTCTTCGCCCCGCTCCTGGTGTTGACGAAAGGCTCAAGCTCCTAATACGGAGACTCGAGGGGCTAATAGTAGACGCTACGGGTAACAAGGACTTCCTTCTTCAGTATGCTCGAGTTGTTCCACGGCTGATAGCACTTCTTCTCCTTCTGGCCAGCAAGACGAGAGTGTCAACCGCGCTTCCCATTGACGATGGAGATCTGAAGCGTGGTCTCCTGCTGCTTGAGCAGCTAGTCAGTGAGCAGGCGAACCCTCAGGCCCCTTGATCAGGATTCTTGCATCTACAACCAGCGCACCCTTGCCTTTCTCGTAGACAAAGGTTGGATTGCAGTCCAGTTCAGTAATCTCTGGGTTCTCCTCAATCATGTTGGACACGGCCATCATGACTTTCAGCAGTGCATCAACATCCCTTGGGCCTTCTCCCCTGACTCCCTCTAGTATCTTGTATGCTTTGAGTTCCTCGAGGGCTTCTCTGGCGTCTGCTTCGGTGAAGGGAATGAGGCGGAATGAAACGTCCTTGAGGACCTCCACAAAGATGCCTCCCAGTCCCACCATAATCGCATGGCCAAACTGCGGGTCCTTTGTGACTCCAACAATGATTTCCGTACCCATCTGAGCGAAGTCAGAAATGAATACACCACGGCTCAAGTCAACGTCGATGCTTTTCTTCTTGCCATAGGCCTTGGCGTTCTTCATTATCTCATCGAAAGCTTGCCTGACTTCCTCTTCCGACTTCAGATTGATCTTCACTCCCCCAGCATCGGACTTGTGAAGTATGTCCTTTGAGAGAATCTTCAGGACGACAGGGAATCCCATTTCCTTGGATTTCCTGACTGCCTCATCCGCCGACGTGGCAGTTGCGTACGGAGGCACGGGAATCCCATAGGCAGCCATTATGTCCTTTGCCTCGTTTTCCAAGACAAAGGTTCTGCCCTCGTCGAGTGCGTTCTTGAAGATCTTTTTCGCTGCTTTCATCTCCATTCAGACCTCTCTGCTGAGTTGCTCACATTTCAGTCCTTTTTATTGTTTACCAGCGTCTTGTTGAAGCTCTTCCCGAATCGGACCTCGCCGTATTGTGCAAGAGCCTTGGCTGCAGTTGCTGCCTTCTCTCCAGTAGCATACGTCGGAACGCCCATCAATTCCATGATTTCTCCTGCTTTCGTGGTGAAACCGCCGCCCATGGAGACCACTACGAATGGCAATCCCGACTGGCGTTGGTGGTTCGAAATCACGTTGGTGATGTCCATACCCAGACTTGGTGTCTGCAGGAGCATTCCCACGACAAACATGTCGTACTCACCGCTCGCGATAGCCTCTCTGAACACTGCGTCGTATCTGCTGGCATCAGTGTCACCTACAACGTCTATTGGGTTCCCAACGGCGCAGTAGGATGGAAGGCTCCTCTCAAATGCTCTCTCCAAGTCCTTCGAAGGGCCTGGGACAGCGAGGTCAAGTGCTTCAAGCGCGTCAGTTGTCATGACGCCCAGTCCTCCACCATTGGTCACCATGAGCACCCGATCGCCCTTCGCTGGAGGCTGCATGGCCAGTGCCTTGGCCATGTCAAACATGCGCTCGAAGTTGTCTGCTCTGATGATTCCTGCCTGTCTATAGGCTGCATCCGCAACGCTATCAGAGCCGGCAAGTGAGCCTGTGTGGGAGCTGGCTGCCGCCTTTGCCTTCGCTCCTCTTCCGGACTTCACGACAAGAATCGGCTTGTTGGGCGTGACTTCCCGTGCAGTATCGAAGAATGTGCGCCCCTTCAAGGAGTCATAGCCTTCTGTGTAGAAGCAGATTACTTGAGTAGAATCGTCTTCAGAGAGGTAGCAGAGCAGGTCATCGTCATCGACATCACACTTGTTTCCGAGACTGACGATCTTCGATAT